>CAYPST010000195.1:0-1674 GCA_964413425.1 uncultured bacterium | reverse complement strand
AAGTAATACCCGGTTCATGCTTTTCCAGATTGTTTCCTGATAATCGCTGAACGGCATGGTTCCCGATGGTATGCTGCAACTGCGGGATTTGGAATACGGCATCGTTCTGTGAAAAAAATGCATTATCCCCTTCTTGCGGGTATTGACAGAGTTGCTCCACCGGATAGCCACCGGTTCCTGCACAAAAATGTGCATTGCTCATTCCCTCCTGACTGCCCTCTGAAACCTTACAATTTATCAGACTGCCTATTGACCATATTCTCCCACAGAAGACCGCCGGGCTTACCACCATCGGTAGGTTTTTTGCGCCAGTGTATAGGAGACCGGAGTGCCGCCTGGGGGGACAGCAACCCACGGATTTATCCGTGGGGGAACTGACGATTAATTGATGTCCACTCTTCTTAACAACATATCCAATTCATCCGGACATTCGATATAAATCTCGTTCTCCTCATCGAGCTTTTTACTCACATATTCCGAAAACAATCTGATAACCTGCCGTATTGTTGCCTCTGACTGCCCTGTTTTTGCCATTAATCTGGCAACGAGTTCTTCTCTGGAAACGGCATCAGGATGGTCATCATCGGCCGTTCCGGCTCCTCTTATCACATCAATCTCAATATATTTCTTTTTACTCATTTTACTCTCTCCGGTTACTTATGATACATGCATAATTTCAGATAATTCAAAGGAAATGACCAATCTCCAACTAACATTCCCTGAATAAATGGAGGCAATCCGGCGGCACACAGGACTTGATGTCCGTCGTCTGGTTCTCCGGCTTCCGTTGTCAATGGTCAATTGTGGCCACTCCGCCCTGCCGTGATTATAAAGTATGAGTTATAGTTGGATTACACAGGCATGGTGGCAGTCTGGGTCCGTTTCGGGAGGGGCGGGGTGAGAATTGTCTGCGCATTTATCCATGAGAGGGTTTTTCTCCGTCAGGTGTACTCCAGGATAACTTCAGCAGCGATTTGTACTGCACTGCTCACAACTTCCGGGCAAATCCCGGAAGCTCCCGCGGCCTGGAACTCCGCGAGTTCGGTGGAATCTGCAAGATTAAAGCGTTTACCGAATTTCAACTTTAGGATATCACCACACATGGTGCTGCCGTACTCCTGTTCGAAAAGATCACAAAATGTTCTGGCCGGGACGAGCGAGGTACGGAATCCTGTCCAATCGTCCAGACTTTCCCGGCCGAATACCAGACCCAGAGCCATCAGAGAACCGATCACGGCGCCGCAGGTTTCGCCGCGCTCCCCGATCCCTGGCAGCGGTGTGAGCGCCTTCACAATGGAACCATCTTCCAGATCAAATTCCTCCTGCAGGACTAAAAAACTGGTTTGGGCGCAATGATGAGAACGATGCATAGAGATCTTCACCTTTAGATCCAGCAGACGCATCAGTTCCTCTCCGGACTGATCGTTCCTCCCGCGGATCTGTGTCTGCCGGGAAGGCGCGGATTGATCAATTCCAGCGGTGCCTTCTTTTTCCTCACGACATGAGAGAAGGGCCAGCATTACGGGAGCAATGAATCCCGTATAGAAAAACTCACGACGGTTCATTCTGTTATCGGACATTGCCAGCTACCCTTATTATTTAAATGAGTCTATTTAGAGACGATGGACTCAACGTCCTGCCGACCGTATAAAATTTACGAATAAACATATATGA
>CAYPST010000194.1:0-1988 GCA_964413425.1 uncultured bacterium | reverse complement strand
CGTCTCCAGGAACTCTTGATCTCCACAAATACTGAGTAAGCTGAATAGCCATAATGTTTTTTTCATTTTTTAAATCTGTGTTTATCCCTTTTTTCCGCGTCCATCTGTGTACGATTTTTTCCGGAATTATTCAGGTTAAAACGGCCAGATCCTCGGGATTAATACGACGGCAATCAGGAGAAAGGTGAGATTAAGTGGAGTGCCAAATTTCAGATAATCGGTATATCGATATCCCCCGGGACCATAGACCATGGCATTGGTTTGATATCCGACCGGTGTCATAAATGAGGCCGATGCCGCGAAGGTCACCGCCATCAAGAAGGGGATGGGATTGACTCCCAGGGCCTGGGCGGTAGTAATCGCAATCGGCGCCATGATGATAGCGGTGGAGTTGTTTGACATGGTTTCGGTCAGGAGATTCGTGGCCAGATACATCCCCGCCAGAACAGCGACCGGCCCGTACGGTCCTCCCAGCTGGGCCACATAGTCTCCGATGAGTTGTGCCAGGCCGGTATTTTCCATCGCCCGGCCCAGGGGGATCACCCCGGCCAGCAGAAATATAACGCTCCAATCCACGGCTTTATAGGCTTCCTGCATGGTGAGGGTCCGCGTAAGGACCAGCACCAAACATCCCAGTATGGCGGATTTCAAAATAGGCATCACATTCAGGGCAGCCAGGGCCACCACTCCGATGATGGTGCCAATGGCAATCATCCACTTTTTTCCATGCTGCAATTTTATTCCGACTTCCTGCAACACCACAAAATTCTGATCATCTTTCAGGGCATCGATCCGGCGACGGGACCCATAAATAAGCAGGGTATCCGTGGCATTGAGCGGAATATTGGAAATCTTATTCCGCAGAATCTCTCCGGATTTCCGAATAGCCAGCACAAAACATCCGTATCGGCGCCGAAAATCAATCTCCTTCAATGTACTGCCAATGAGCCGGCTGTTGGGAGAAACAAGCACCTCGGTCAACGTGTTATCTCCGATGGACAACTCTTCGTCATTGAGTTTTGTGTCGGTAAGCAGAAGCAGCTTTTCCCGATCCTTTAACCGCATAATGCGATCAATGGGTCCCCGGACCAGGAGAATATCCTCTGCCCGGAGCGGCGTAATGCGAATATCTATCAGGATCTTCTGGTGATTTCGGACGATACCGAGAATGTTAAGATCATACCGGGCACTGATCTGTTTATCCAGCGGTGTTTGTCCCACCATGGGAGAATCTTCCGGCACCCGCAATTCGGTGAGATACCGTGTCATATGATATTTTTGTGTAAGACTGGAGACAATACTTCTCACCGGCAGGTTTTGCCGGGCGAAGAACACCAGATACACGAGTCCCACGACGACAAAAACAGCACCCAGTTTGGCAAATTCAAACATTCGCAGGGCACCTAACCCATGCTCCGCGGCAATATTGGACACCAGGATATTCGTCGAAGTCCCGATAAGTGTCATGGTCCCGCCGAAAATCGAAGCATAGGAAAGCGGGATGAGGATTTTGGAAGGACTAAAATGAAATTCATGGGAAAACTGGAGCGCCAGCGGCAGGAAAATCGCCACCGCTGCCGTGTTATTGATCGCCGAGGAGAGGACAACAGTCACAAGCAGAAAAATGACGAAAATATGGGTGACGTTCTCATTCGAGTGATGGATAATACGATCACCCAGAAAATTAACGGCGCCGGTCTTTTGCAACCCGAAGCTCAGAACAAACATTGCCCCAATCGTGATTGTCGCCTGGTTGCTTAGACCGGATAAGGCTTCATCAACTGAAATAAGTCCGGTTAATAGCAGGCTGCCAAGAATCAACCCGGCTACCAGATCGATAGGGAAGATCTCAGATATAAATAATCCGATCGCCCCTGCCATTATTATGACCAGTATCAGAATATCCATCGGCATCAGCAGATTATTTACTTCTCCCTAAGTTGAGCGATACGAGCTTCGCGAAGTATCGCTGTACTTAGGGAAAACCC
>CAYPST010000193.1:0-2323 GCA_964413425.1 uncultured bacterium | reverse complement strand
AGACAAGGGTATTTATAATGAATTATTTTCGCTCCTGTAACATCATTCTTTCTCTTCTTGTTTTTTTGCATTCGGCCCAGGGCCAATCCACCAGCGGCCAGCAGCTCACAGTGGAAGCTATCTATCGGGAATTTGACAGTACGGAACAACTCCCGGCCGCACTCGCCTGGCTGCCGGAGACTGACAGATTTTCGTATGTCACCACAACCCTCTCGGGCAATCGCCAACTGTATCTTGTTGAAGCCGAATCGGGAAAGAGAGAGGTCCTTATTACCGCGGCTGAACTGGATAGCATGGCGCAGTCGGAGGAGGGGGCCTCGATAACCTCCTGCCAGTGGTTGCCGGATGAAAGCGGTCTGGTGTTCACGGGCGCCGGTGAGGTGTGGTATTATTCGCTGGGAGATGCAATTTTACGGCAGTTAACTCACTCCCCTGCCGAAGAAGAGGTGGTGCGAGTTTCACCGGACGGAAGATATGTGTCGTACGTTCGTGAGAATAACCTGTATGTATTCGATCTCTCCACAGAGACAGAATTGCAGCTCACATCCGACGGAGCAGCAGATCTGCTCAACGGAAAGCTGGACTGGGTGTATCAGGAGGAACTGGTCGGACGGGGCATTTTCCAGGGATACTGGTGGGCTCCGGATTCCAGACATATCAGTTATCTGCAATTTGATGAATCACCGGTCCCGGAGTACCCGCTGGTTGACTGGATCCCCTATCATCCGGACCTGGAAATGATGCGTTACCCCAAAGCCGGCGATTCGAATCCCGTTGTCAAACTCGGGGTGGTTCCGATAGAAAAAGAACCTACTACGACCTGGATGGAAATAGGTCGGGAAAATGATATCTATATTCCGAGAGTGTACTGGCTGCCGGCCGGAGACCAACTTGCCTTCATGCGGTTAGATCGCCTTCAACAGCGTCTCCAATTCTTTCTTTCGGATATCGAAACCGGTGACAGCAGGTTGATGCTTGAAGAGAGTGATCCGTACTGGATTAATATTGAAGATCAGGTCTATTTTTTTCAGAATTCCGATCGGTTTCTGTGGGGATCCGAGCGGGATGGATTTCGACACCTTTACCTGTATGAAGTCGGAGGGAAGTTGATGGACCAGCTCACTCAGGGGGAATGGAGGGTGGAAAATCTCGAAAAAATAGATGAGAGAAGGGAGTATATTTACTTCACGGCAACCAAAAAGAGTGTAACCGAGAGACATCTCTATCGAGTGAGGACAGACGGAAGCCAGCTGACCCGTCTGACGGAAGCGGCCGGTTCGCATTCCGCCGGGTTCTCTGAAAGTGGCTCGTTTTATATTCGTTCCTATTCGGATGTGCTGCAGCCGGAGCAATTGATTCTGGAGAATCACCGGGGAGAACAGGTGCGGGTCATTGAACAGAATCCACAACCCATAGAGAAGTATAACCTGCATGAACCAGAGATTTTTACATTCCAGGGTGATAATGGAGTCACTTACTACGCTTCATTCTTAAAACCTCCGGATTTTGACCCTGCCCGAAAGTATCCCGTGCTCGTCTATGTGTACGGTGGTCCTCATGCCCAGGTGGTGAGGCGGGCTTACGGGGGCTCCCGGGCACTGTGGCACCACATGATGGCACAGAAAGGGTATCTGGTTTTCAGTATGGACAACCGGGGCTCCTTCGGCCGCGGCCATCACTGGGAACAGGTGGTCTATCAGCATCTGGGGCAGACAGAACTGTCCGATCAACTTCAGGGGGTGCAATATTTGCAATCGCTGCCGTATGTGGATCCGGAGCGGATCGGGATCTGGGGCTGGAGCTACGGAGGATACATGACGTTATATACGATGACACATTCGGATGTGTTTCGGGCAGGTGTTTCGGTTGCCCCGGTCACGGATTGGCGGAATTATGACACCATTTATACGGAGCGATATATGGGATTACCCGCCAAGAATCTGAAAGGATATCAGAGCAGCGCTCCGGTAACTTCCGCAGCGGACTTGTCAGGAGAGCTTCTGCTGGTGCATGGTACCGGTGATGATAACGTGCATTTTCAAAATACCGTACAGATGGTGGACGCACTCATTTCAGCTGGTGAGTCATTTGATCTGATGATTTATCCCCAGCAGAAACACGGTATTGGCGCAACCAAAGCTCGCCTTCATCTGTATCAAAGAATCACGGATCATTTCGATCAACATCTCAAGTAATCTGTGTGTGTATCTCTATGAGTCTCTTTAGAAAACGCCTCGAAGATCCCGTGACGACGGGACAAAGAAACTAGAACCCAAATTGAGCGATTTATTTCCATAAATCGCTCAATCGACAAAGAAAATGT
>CAYPST010000192.1:0-2366 GCA_964413425.1 uncultured bacterium | reverse complement strand
CGCTGGCCACCTCCGGGTCGGTGAAGACCACCTCAGGGACATGCCGGTAATTGAGTGTTTTCCGGGCTCCGGCGAACGCATTTTGCATGGCGATATTGCCTTCTTTCGCGGCCACAGTTTCCAGCATGGGACGTCCGATCACGTCGCCCGCGGCATAGATATGTGGTATTGTCGTTTGAAAGTGTTCATTTACCTGAATCGCACCGGTGGCCGTGAGTGCTATCCCGGCCTCTTCCAATCCTGTATGGTCAGTATTCGGCGACACCCCGGTAGCAACCATCAGTGCGTCGCTCTGGAGTGTTGCTGGTTCTGAACCGTGACTCCCATAACGCACCTCCACTCCCGCCGGATGCTGCTGGACTTGTTCTACATGAGTTCCGGTGAGTATCCGGATACCTTCGTCTGTCAGGTACCGTTCAAGCGCCCGTCCCAGTTGCCCTTCCATCCGGGAGAGCACATGGCCGGATCGCTGGAGAATGGTGACGTCCACGCCGAGCCGATGCAGGATCTGTCCCCACTCCATGGCAACAAATCCGCCGCCAAGAATAATCATGGATTCCGGGAGCGTTTCCCGCTCCAGGATGGTTTCACTGGTTTCGTAGGGGATATCGTCCAACCCATCAATAGAAATAACGTCAGGCGAACTACCGGTAGCAATGAGCAGGACCTTCCCGGCAATCATGGTGCCCGTCTGGTCCCCTGTGGTGAGTTCGATGGTGAACTCATCGACGAGCCGTCCTCGTTCAGCGTAAATATCTGTGCCATAATGCTCGGCGACGTTCACGTAGTTCTGTTCTCGAAGTTCTTGCACCAGGGCATTTTTCCCCGCTCGAATAGTGGCCCAGTCAATGGTGGGGGATTGGTTATTATACGTAACACCCTGAAAGGGTGGCCGTTTTCGCCGGCTCGCAGCCTTGGCCACTGCCAGCAGATGTTTACTGGGGATGCACCCCACATTCACACAAGTGCCGCCCAGGGGCAATCCGGCGTTGATTAACGCGGTGGTTTTCTGTTGGCGGTTGGCCTCGGCGATGGCGGCAAACGCCGCCGCGCCGCCACCCAGGACTACGAGATCATATGGTGTGTCTGTCATGCGAAGTTTTCCTGTCTGCAATTTTATGGGTTAGTAGATATAAACAAGCAATGTCGGAAAGGCCAGCAGTACCGCCGTCACCCCGGTCAGAATCCAGAGCACCAGACGGGTTCGACGATTCCCGCGTTTCCGGCCGTAAATTTGATAAACGGCGTATCCCAGAAAAAGCAGGGCCGCTCCGAAAAAATAGGGACGATACGCATCGACTGCGGCAAATGCTCCGGCGCTGCCAATCCCAATCAGTCCGACCATAAGGGGACCGATACAGCACAGCGACGCCAGAAAAGCCGAAATCACTGCACCAAGTTGTGACAGAGTATTCTTCATATCTGAATCTCCTCCTCAAAGGGTTCATGAAATGCGGGATCAAGATACTCCAGAATCGGGCATTCGGCACTGGTCTGCCTCTCCTCGCAGGAGTCCACGAGGGCGTCGAGTGCCTCCTCCATTTTTTCCAGTCGCCGGATCTTCTGTTGAATTGTCCGGATCTTTCGGGTCGCGTTGGCTTTGACGGTATCACATACCCCCGGTTCTTCCACGCGTAATTGCAGCAACTCCTTGATTTCCTCCAGCGTGAATCCGAGATCCTGGGCGCGATGAATGAATTGAAGTCGGTGAATGACATCAGACGTGTATTGCCGGTAGCCGCTGTGACTGCGTTTCGGTTCGGCTAACAGTCCGATTCGCTCATAATACCGGATGGTTTGCACGCTCACTCCGGCGGCATCAGCGACCGCTCCGATTTGCATACTCATATTCACACCTCACCAATGAATTCATAATTGTCTTCTCTGGTAATATAAAGGCTATAGTATACTATAGAGTCAAGCGATTTTTCGCCCGGGCGATTGGTACTTGTTCGTAACGATTTCGACAGTGAAAGCCCGCATATGCAATTCCCGGTTCATGTTACTCAACAGATCACCCTGGCCGAATAAATTTTGTTATTTTTCCATTATATGTGATCAGAAGATTGTCAGCTATTTAACCTGCCCCTGTATAAACTCCCTGAATAAATACGGAATGATCTCATTCAGAGCATCTCATAAAAATGCTTTGGGAGCAAACGCTTCCCTTTTACCAGTGTATTTTTCCATCTGCCTCCCAATAACAGTGAGGAAAACTAACATACAATTTCTGATTATAATAATCTCTGCAATGAAAATTGAAAAAGGGCTATTTATCGAAATCAAAAGCCCCACAGACCTCTATCCATGGGGCTTTAACACTCGGACAGCCAATCGTTAGCAGGCTGGTCACATTCTGGTCACAG
>CAYPST010000191.1:0-2410 GCA_964413425.1 uncultured bacterium | reverse complement strand
TGGGGGAGTCTCTTCGAGGCCTTCGGCAAAGAGATCCCGTGACGACGGGACAAAGGTCGCCAAGGACGCAAAAAGATAATACACAAATGAAACACCGAAACACACTGATAATTTAACACTTCATATGCAACCTTGCCTACTGCCCGCTGCCGATATGCCCATTCAAAAATTTTGTGTTTTCCACCTGTTTTTCAAACCTTCTCAGTTAAAAGTGGAGAGAAGATATTGACCGAATGAAACTGAATAATCTGAGAGAATTAGAAGGAAAGAAACAGATCCATACTCATGAATAAAAAGAAGATTCATTTAATCAGCCTGGGCTGTGCGAAAGCCCTGGTGGATTCCGAGGTGTTGCTTGGAGGGCTCAAAGAACTGGAGTTTCAGGTATCAACGGAACCTGAAGCGGCCGATGCCATTATTGTCAACACCTGTGGTTTCCTAGAAGCGGCGCGTGAGGAATCGGTCGAAACGATTCTGAAAGCCGCTCAATTAAAGCAGACCGATCCGCACAAACAATTGATAGTCATGGGATGCCTGGCCTCCCGGTTTGAGACCGGGGAGTTGCAGGAAGCCCTGCCGGAGGTCGATAAATTTTTTGAACAGGGAAAGATGGCGGAAGCAGTGCAGTATTTGAGCGGTAAGCCGTATATGGAATTCGATCCCACCTACTGGCGGTCCTTGCTGACTCCGGCTCACTACGCCTATCTGAAAATCACCGAAGGCTGCGATAACGGGTGCAGCTTCTGTTCTATTCCGCTCATGCGCGGGAAGCAAAAGAGCCGGACCATTGATTCGCTGGTACAGGAAGCCGGGCGATTGGTCGACAACGGGGTGAAAGAACTCATGATCATCGGGCAGGATACCACCTCCTACGGTTGGGATCTGGATGTTAAAGTGTATCTGCATGATCTCCTCCGCGAACTATCCGGCGTTGACGGATTGCATTGGATCCGGCTGCACTATGCGCATCCGGCGCATTTTTCCCGCAAGAACATTCCGGTGATGGCGGACGCCGAAAATATCTGCGCCTATCTGGATATGCCGGTGCAGCATGCCTCCGACAGATTGTTAAAGCATATGCGCCGGGGATTGGGACGGGAAGGCATTCTGGATCGAATCAATCAGGTCAGAGATGCTATCCCGAATGTCGCTCTGCGAACCAGTTTGATCGTCGGGTATCCTTCGGAAACAGATGACGAATTTGCCCAATTGCGTTCTTTTGTGGAAGAGGTGGAATTTGATCGATTGGGAGTGTTCACCTATTCCCACGAACCGGGAACCATCGCATACGAACATGAAGATAATATTCCGGCGCAGGTGAAATACGATCGCAGAGAGGAAATTATGCTGCTCCAGCAGGAGATTATGCTGGAGAAAAACCGGTCCCGGATTGGGGACACGCTCAAGGTGTTGATAGATGAATATGATGCCGGGAATCAGGAATTCCTCGGACGCACGGAGTGGGACAGTCCGGAGGTTGACGGTGTAGTACGAATCCAGGCTCCGGAGACAGCGGCGTCGGTGGGAGAGTTCTACCAGGTGCATATCACGGACTGTAACGAGTACGAGCTGTTCGGTAACCTGGGAGAGCCGTGTTTTGAATTCGGAGCGGTCGAGAAAAGGAAAACGCGTTCCAGCGTCTCCTGATTTTCAAAGTCAAAGATGAGCCCAGTATAGAAACCACTGCCTGCCCCGATTCGTCGGGGAATGAACACGAATGAAACACAAACAATAAAATAATCAATATTGATACGTAAACTCATCATATGAAATAAATGAATATTTTGAAAATGTAAACGTAAGATGTATTCCAAGTACTTTGTAGACCGCACTCAAAGATCATACTCGAATCGTACTGAAAACCGGTTCCCGCCGAAGTAGTTGCGGCCAGATTTAATAAATCCTTCCCCTGGTGGAAGTTCTTCCACATATTCCATGTGGATTGGGATGTATTGTTGAATCGTGGGAAGACATGTGAAATGGGAAGTGATACGCACCGGAAACTGCAGAAAAAGACGCAGGAAATGGGCGCGCCGGATATTGGTGTCGGATATACGCAGAGTCTCACGGCGAGGGAATCCCCAGATCAGCACGTAGGTCCGGTAATCAAGACGGTTAAACCTGATAGTGGTATAGGCAAGTTCACCCCGATATGAAAAACCTGTGGGAGTGGGAGGTTGTATTGCCACGGAGTGGCTCCGGATTCTGAGCGAACCCTTGCTGTTGGCCGCGAAGGTTGTCCCCAGCAGATCCAGGGCCTGGCCGGAGAACGGAATACTCCGAACCTGGCCATAGATGGAGTGCTCTACCGCTTCGTGTTGAAAGGTATATTCCAACCAGTTCCATCGGAATCCGGCTGTAACTATTTTTTCCCGGAAGAAGAGTTTGGTGAATTCGGCAAACCGGGTTC
>CAYPST010000190.1:0-2665 GCA_964413425.1 uncultured bacterium | reverse complement strand
CGAATGGGTGCGGAACGTCCCGACGCCGTTTTCGGGGAGGTGAACACGTACATTTTTTTTGTCGATTGAGCGATTTATGGAAATAAATCGCTCAATTTGGGTAGTCATAAAAACATTGAAGATAAGAGCACACCACAACTTCCTTACCTTGCACACAAAGGGAGGCTGGTTGTGGGGCACCCGAGCATTATTAAACAACTCTCCGGTGAAGTGCTCCGCTCTTCCTGATGAAGCCAGATTTGCCTGTTTGTACCCGTTCTCTCTTTTGGGGAAGGGGGGCAGAATCTGTGGTCATCAGTTGTTTCAGTGTTCATCTCCCAACGGGATCCCCTTGGGATGTGTGCTATTTTTTCATGGGCAATTAGGGTTACATGCGCTGCTTCAAGTAATTTGTCAAATTGACACTTCTGCTGAGAACTCCTAAATTTCTGCAATGGATGGCGAGAAGAATTAACCTGAAACGATGGAGTGCGTATGTTTGAAATTACTGATATTCTTGCCAGGGAAATCCTGGACAGCCGTGGAAATCCCACGGTGGAAGTGGAAGTGATCCTGGAGGAAGTATTTCTCGGCCGGGCTGCCGTACCGTCGGGTGCGTCAACCGGTGAACATGAAGCGCTGGAACTGCGGGATAAGGACAAAAACCGGTACGGGGGAAAAGGTGTGCTGAAAGCGGTCCGGAATGTGAATGAAGTCATAGCGCCGGAGCTCATCGGTCAGGTTGGTTCCGATCAGAAAATGATTGACAATCTGATGCTGGAACTGGACGCGACGGAGAACAAGTCCAAATTGGGCGCCAATGCTATTCTGGGCGTCTCCATGGCCACCGCCCGGGCAGCGGCCCAAGCGTATGGCCTCGATCTCTACCGGTATCTCGGAGGCTCCAATGCCAGAATACTCCCGGCGCCGATGATGAATATTGTCAACGGAGGCAGCCACGCAGATAATAATGTGGATCTCCAGGAATTCATGATTTATCCGCTGGGAGCAAAAACTTTTCGGGAAGCGCTGCAGATGGGCGCGGAAACTTTTCATCAATTGAAAACCGTGTTGAAAGGTAAAGGATTGAACACTGCGGTCGGCGACGAAGGGGGATTTGCCCCGGACCTCCAATCCAATGAAGAAGCAATCGAAGTGATCCTGGAAGCGGCGGATAAGACCCCGTATGAGATCGGCCAGGATCTGTTTATTGCCCTTGATCCGGCTTCCAGTGAATACTATAATGCCGACACGAAGCAATATGAATTGGCCTCCGAGAACCGGGAGCTCTCAGCCGAGGCAATGGTGCAGTACTGGGTTGATCTGGTGGACAAATATCCTATTGTTTCCATTGAAGATGGCATGGACGAGAATGATTGGGAAGGCTGGAAACTCCTGACGGACGCGCTGGGAGAGAAAATTCAGTTAGTCGGAGATGACCTGCTGGTGACCAATCCCACCTTCCTGCAGCGTGCTATTGACGAGGGCGCTGGCAATGCTATTCTTATCAAGCTGAATCAGATCGGCAGCGTCACCGAGACCATGGAGACCATTGATCTGGCGACCCGGCATGGCTATCGGTCGGTGATTTCTCACCGCAGCGGCGAGACAGAAGATACCTTTATTGCTGATCTGGCAGTGGCAACCGGTGCCGGGCAGATAAAAACGGGTTCTGCGTCCCGCTCGGACAGGATCGCGAAATATAACCAATTACTGCGGATTGAGGAACAGCTGCTGGGACACGCCCGGTTTCTCGGGAAAGATGCATTATAATCTGAGATAATCATTGATTCCGCGAACTCCAGGCAACCGTGCGAAACAAAAACAAAAGGCGCGGCGCGCCCGGAGGAATCCTAAAATCGGACGCGCCAAAGCTTTTTTATGGTGGCTGATAGGTCTGTGTACCGCCGTGGTCCTGGTATTGGTCTTCGTGCTCAGTGATCATGGTCTCTATCAGCTCTATCTGCTCAAGCGGGAGCAATATGCCATCGAGCAGCATATCAAGGAACTGGAAAAAGAGAACGAACTCCTGGCAGACGAGCGGGATCGGCTGGAAAATGACCTGCAGTACATCGAAAAGCTTGCCCGGGAACGGTATCGAATGGCAAAACCGGGAGAAAAAGTGTTCCGCGTGATACCGAAATCAGAGCAGGAAAACCGCTGAAGAGTCTGACCCACACTTAAGAAGAAACCATCCCCTCCTGCCACATCCCTTCCGGAAATATGCAGAAAAATATTACAGTGCGAATCTGAACAATGGGGAGAAGGCACATGGCATGCAGGGTAACGGTATTCATTGATATGGCATAGCCGGAGGGATCCTTCATGTTTCTTTGCCCCAGAGGGATCCTCCGAAACAGTCCTTTCCAACGGAATTTTCGATCGGACCCTCGGGGTACCCTTCGCGGTCTCAGCGACTTTTGTGTCCAAATAGGAGTCTATTTAGAAAACGCCTCGCAGAGATCTCGCAGAGATCCTGTCAGGACGGGACAAAGTTCGCTCCGAAGGAGAGCCTCCGGCTCAGAGGCCGCCCCAACGGGATCTTCGGGACAAAGAACGCCTCGCCCCGAAGGGATGCTCCGAAGTCCCAGAAGGGATCCCGTTGGGGGAGTCTCTTCGAGGCCTTTGGCAAAGAGATCCCGTGACGACGGGACAAAGAAACTAGAACATATCACTACCCAAACCT
>CAYPST010000189.1:0-2820 GCA_964413425.1 uncultured bacterium | reverse complement strand
GTAATAAAGAGTGTTCCCACCTCAGCCAGAATAGCACGCCCCAGCGGGATCCCTTGTATGTTACCCCACATGATTCTTCGGGACAGATGACGCTGATGGAGCAGATGACCGCAGATTTTAAAAGATGTGAAAAGTGAAAAGTGAAACGTGAAAAGGCCCACCTTCCCGCCCCCGAATGGCACGCAGATTTGCGCAGAAACAGCAGATTTACGCAGATTGAAGAACGAGGAAAGAGTTAAGGCTCAAGAGGAAAGAGAAAAGAGCCCTCCCCGGGAGTGTTGCGGAAACACCCGGTACATAATATCCCTCTGTAATGGACACCTATACATATATGCCTATGTACCTGGGGATGGGATGATATAAAGAGGGGAATCGAAGGGGTGAGTTGTCCGGGAAGCCGGGGGACCGGCGATGGACCGCATTCGCGACAGTCTTTTTCAGTGTCTTCGGTGTATTTCGGTGGTGCATTCTGTGCCGTTCCAGAAACCGAAGACAGCAGTACATATGAACGAAATCCGGAAATCATGTTCGGGAAACCGGTGATTAAAGGGAGCCGTATCACTGGAGAGCACATTCTTCGCCAACTCGCTGATGGTATGACTGTTCAGGACATCCTGCAGGATCATCCTCATATAACCAGAGAGGATATTCTTGCGGCGCAGGAATTCGCCGCAGACTCTCTTGCCGAAGTAGCAATGGTGTTCGAAAACCCAACCTCCGAATGAAATTTTATTTGCATAACTTACCAGAAATGGTAAGTTGTGTGTATGAAATATGATGATCTCATTCAACAG
Organism: uncultured bacterium; assembly: GCA_964413425.1. Taxonomy (GTDB): domain Bacteria; phylum Fidelibacterota; class JAANXI01; order JAANXI01; family JAANXI01; genus DATFLS01. The sequence continues at coordinate 2,026 of CAYPST010000189.1, read as the reverse complement.
TTTGGCAGTCGTCCATTTTTTGAAACAGAGGAAGTGATTCTCTGGTTCGATGAACCGGCGCCACAGGTGCAGGCCCGGCTGTCACGATGGGTGCGCCAGGGCAAGCTGGTGCAATTACGCCGGGGAAAATACTTATTACCGAAACGCTATCGGACCAGTGATCCTGCCGAGATCTATCTTGCCAATTATTTGTACAGACCTTCGTATGTCAGTTTGCATTCTGCGTTACAATACTACCAGTGTATTCCGGAACAGGTGCAGGGGTGGCACTCCGTCACTCCCCGTCAAACGAATCGATGGAACACACCGGTCGGCTCTTTTCGGTACGTGAGTATCAAACAGGTCTGGTTTTTCGGCTACGAAACCGTGAGTCTGGGACCGGGAGAGCAGCACCAGGGGATTATCGCTACTCTTGAAAAAGCTTTCATTGATTTGTTCTACTTTCAGCGGGGCGAATGGACCAGTGACCGGCTTAGAGAAATGCGATTCCAAAATTTGGGTCAGGTAGACTGGAACAGATTACAGGCGTTTTCGTCCCGGATGCCTCAGCCGAAAATTCGACGTGCTGTCGATCGACTGTCTGAACTGTTCCGCACCGGTGAAGGTACTCCATCATGAAAGAGCAGGCAAGAGACATTGTGCGGCAAGCCGAATCCAGAAATCAGGCTTACAACCAGCTCGGAGACTATTTACACCATATCATTTTGCGAGCGTTGTTTGAGGAGAAGGTACTGCAGGCATGGGTGTTTCATGGGGGAACCGCTCTGCGGATCCTGCACCGGTTCCGGCGCTATTCGGAAGATCTGGACTTTCATTTGCGTACTCCCGACCGGGATCCCGGATTAGAATTGGTGCATCAGGCTCTCGTCCGAAACCTGGAGCGGCAGGGATATGGTGTGTCCCATCGACTGGTACACCATCGTACCGTCCAAGCCCTGTGGCTCAAATTCGAAGCACTATTGGCGGAGCTGGGACTCTCCGATCACGCCACCGAGAAACTTCACATCAAAGTTGAACTGGATACCAATCCGCCGCCGGGGTATACAACAACCCGTAGCATGGTACACCGCTATGCGCCTTTTACCCTTATTCATCACGACCCCCCAACCCTGCTTGCCGGAAAATTGCATGCCATATTCCAACGTTCGTACACCAAGGGACGGGACTGGTATGATGTCCTGATGCTCTTGTCCAGTGACCTGGCGGACCAGCCCAACCTGCCGTATTTGCACAATGCCCTTGACCAAACCGGATATCACGGGACTCCGGTGACCGCAGAGAATTGGAGGACGCTCCTGATCCACCGGGCCGAAACGCTGGATTGGAATGCAGTAATACAGGATGTGGAGCCATTTCTGGAACTTGCAAGCGATGTCGAACTGCTACAGCGTGAGGTGGTCTTGGATAGTCTTCGACAATAACACCTCCCGGAAAGATCATCAGTTCGTCCAGAGGCATGTGTTACACCAATATCCGGTACGACGATTCCCTTTCAGACGCATATCGACATACAGAAACGACAGATGACCACAGATAAAAGAGAAAGAAAAGAGAAAAGAGAAAGGAAAGAGAAAAGAGAAAAGAGTCCCTGCCCACCTCCCCGAATGGCACGCATACAGCAGTGAAACGTGAAACGCGAAAAGGCCCCCGTCCCACCCCTCCAGCCGGATAGTGGGATCCGTATACCGGAGAACCTATACCCCTATGTACTTATGTACCTATACACCCGGGGATGGGATGATGTGGGGCAGAATCTGTTATGATCGGTGGTGCCTGCCGTCCCTGCCGCCGGAGACGGTGGCGAGCAGCGGGTCCTGGAGTGGCTATTTAAAAAACGCGAACAGGATGCCGAGAATCACTCCGACCTGGGCAACCCAGAAGGCAAACATCCACCGAACCATATACGACTTCGTGGCTTCGATTTTTATCTCTACCCTGGCAAACCGTTCATTCATCTCACCAGTAATTTCAGCAAACCGTTCATTCATCTCACCAGTAATTTCAGCAAACCGTTCATTCATCTCAC
>CAYPST010000188.1:0-3114 GCA_964413425.1 uncultured bacterium | reverse complement strand
ATACTTTCCGGGCGTGGGGCCCCTCTTCCTGTGCTGGAGAGCCGTTGCATGTCGAAGATCCCGATCCAATCGGGGCAACGGCTCTCCAATGCAGGCTGCGCATCCGAATCATTGCTTTCCTGAGATAACTTAACAGTCATAATTTTTTTAAGACATTCTCTCCCCGATTGTGTAGATTAACGGATTAAGAGAGAGAAATATTACCCGAACAACCAAACACGGAGGAATAGAGATGAAGCGATCATTGCAATATATTCTGGTTCTGCTCATTGCAATCGGTCTGGGTTACGGGGCCTACAGTATGTTCGCCGGAAAGCCGGCGGAAGAGCACAGCCATTATCTTCCCTGGGAGAATCCCACTCCCTATCCTGATCGAATTGCGGTTACCTGGAAGGGGGAGCCTACCACTTCTTTCAGCGTCACCTGGCGGACAGATACTACCGTCACGGATGCCCGGGCTGAACTCGCCATTGCCACTCCGGCACCGATGTTCAACAGGAATGCGCGGTCCTATTCCGCGGAAACGGAAGTACTGAACGCCCGGAAAGTGGAGGGTGAGCATGTAAAAGCATATTATCATTCCGTCACATTCACCGGATTGATACCGGATACCATTTACGCCTATCGGGTGGGAGCCGGTGAGCACTGGAGCGAGTGGTTCCACACCCGGACAGCCAGCCGGGAAGCGGAACCGTTCTCCTACATCTACTTCGGCGATGCCCAGAACGGAGTCCACTCCCACTGGTCCCGTGCCATCAGGGCGGCGTACTCCGGAGCGCCGGATGCCCGGTTCATGCTGCACGCCGGTGATCTCATTAACCGGGCCCACCGGAATGTGGAATGGGGCGAGTGGTTCCATGCCGGCGGCTGGATCCACGGCATGCTGCCCAGTGTGCCCACACCGGGGAATCATGAATACGACGCCTATACGGAAGAAGAGGACGCCAAGGATATCGAACACCTCTCCATTTACTGGCGGCCGCAGTTTACGCTGCCGGAATCGGAGATCGAAGGACTCGATGAAACGGTCTATTCCATTGATTACCAAGGACTTCGCATCCTGGTGTTGAATTCCAATACGAAAGTGAAAGAGCAGGCCGAATGGCTGGAAGATCAACTCTCGGACAATCCTAACAGGTGGACGGTGGCTACCTTTCACCATCCCATTTTTTCATCCTCCGAAGGCAGAGATAATCCACGCCGGCGGGAACTCTGGCAGCCGCTGCTGGAGCAGTACCAGGTCGATCTGGTGATGCAGGGACACGATCATACCTACGGGAGGGGAAGAACCGTGAACGTTATGCAGGGTGTGAATCTGCGGGATCCTGTGGCCGGGACTGTCTATGTCAATTCGGTGAGTGGTGCTAAGATGTACACCATCAAAAAAGATCGCTGGGAAGGGTATGACGGCGTCGACATGGAACGTGCCGCTGAGAATACCCAGCTGTTTCAGGTAGTGCGTATCGATCATGATACTCTTCGCTACCGGGCCTACACTGTGACCGGTGAACTGTACGACGCGTTTAACCTGATCAAACAGGAGGGTCAACCAAACCGGTTTGTCGAGGTGACTCCCCGGGTGAAGACAGAACGAACCCATCAGAATACCATTGCGTATCGGTGAGTAATTTCCCTGTCGCTTGCTGTGTGGCGCGAGATGATATCTCGCGGGGGAGAAGAAGGGGCATGCCAGAACTGATGGAGCTGGGAGAGAAGCCGAGCCTTTTTCGCGTTTCCTCCGGGAGCCGGGCAACCGGTCCGTTGCAGCGTTGGTAGGGATCCCTTCCCGATAACTCCCTGTCATCCAAATTACAGATGTGGGACAGGGAGAATCGGGACTTGAAAGCACCCCCTGTAAAGCAGGGAATAAGGGGATGACACGGGGGAGGGTTTTTGCTGGATACAAACTCGGATTTATGAATAATTAGGGCTGAAAATCATCAGGGAGACAATGATTGAACAGATATCGCGAGTATGTGTGTACTGTGCCTCCAGCACTCAGGCGGACAGGAAATATAGTGAATCCGCCCGGAGTTTAGGCGCTCTACTGGCACAGCATTCTATAACCATCATTTACGGAGGTGGAGAGATCGGATCCATGGGGGCATTAGCGGATGGTGCGCTTGCCAGAGGCGGGCAGGTCATTGGAATTATACCGGAGTTCATGCATGACCTCGAATGGGGCCATCCGGATATCACGGAGCTGCGGGTGGTCGGGGATATGCACACTCGCAAACGTACTATGATGGAAGAATCGGATGCCATTGTTGCCCTCCCCGGTGGGTCCGGGACCATGGAGGAATTGCTGGAGGCTATCACCTGGAAGCGCCTGGGGATCTACCTGAATCCAATTGTAATGGTAAATGTTGCCGGATTTTATGCACCACTGATTCAGATGCTGAATCATTCCATTGATGAACATTTCATGGATATGCGTCATCGGGAGATGTGGAGCGTGGTGGATGAGGTGGATGCCGTGCCGGAAGCTCTCCGCTCCGCACCGGGGTGGGACGCTGATAACCGGGATTTCGCTGCCATCTGATGGCAGTTGGCGATAGGCAGCAGGCAGTAGGCAGCAGGCAGTAGGCAGTAGACAGTTGGCAGTTGGCAATTGGCAAGAAGAAATGAAGGGATTGGAAATGTGTCTACAATATAGAAGAGCTGAGGGGCGATTACCATTTCGGCAGGGAGGGTTTTCCCCGTAGTGGAGAAAGGAGAAAAATGTTGACGGAAATGACAGATTGAATTACTCATATAAGTGTTGGACAATGCGGAGTCGTCCTTTCACACCGACCAACGAAGGTCAGGGCCCCGGCCCGGGCTCATCAAATCCGGAGGTGATGCGGAGGTGAGAGTGAGCAATCACGTCAGGTGCAGTGAATTTCTGTGTATCGATGTCAGAGAAGCGACAGAAGTTCATTGCCACATTATGATATAATAATCGGAGGAAGCTAACTTATGAAACGCGACAATAAGAAAGTCAAAGGTCCGGTACCGTACGCCACACTTTCGCCTGGCTTTGAAGCTATCTATACGGGGCAGGGGGAGATCCGCGGTCACCCGTGTGCCATTTTTATGAATTAATCAGGAGAACATATTCCCCAAATATTTTTT
>CAYPST010000187.1:0-3360 GCA_964413425.1 uncultured bacterium | reverse complement strand
ATTTTATCTATCATCCTGCTGCTGTTGTCATGTTCGAAAACCGATTTCAAGTCCACAAAGGATTCTCAGAACGGTACGGTGAGCGCGCCTCTTTTCTCTGACGTCACAGAAGAGGCGGGACTGGGAGACTTTGTGCATGAAACCGGGGCATTCGGCAGGAAATGGTTTCCGGAATCTATGGGCTCCGGGGGAGGATTCATCGACTACAACGGTGACGATTACCAGGATATTTTGTTGATCGGCGGTGGCACCTGGCCGGAATATACCAATGAACAAGTACAAATTCTCTGGTTGTATAGGAATAATCAGGACGGAACCTTCACTCAGGTAACCGAGGAAGCCGGCCTCTCGGATATCAATACCTACGCATTCGGGATAACGGTTGGCGATTACGACAACGACGGCGATGACGATTTCTTTCTGACGACCCTCTATGAGAACATGTTGTTTCGTAACGACGGAGGCCGGTTTGTCGAAATTGGAAAGGAAGCAGGGATCGCCGGGCGCTCGGAATATACCAGTACCGCGATTTTTTTCGACGCGGACCGGGACGGGTATCTGGATCTGTATGTGGGCAACTATGCCCGGTGGACTCCGGAAAACGATATCTTCTGCACCATTGACGGACGGACGAAATCTTACTGTCGGCCGGATCTGTATGAAAGTATTCCCGGCCGGTACTATCATAATAACGGGGACGGCACCTTTGAAGAGAAGACGGAGGAGGCTGGCTTTCTGTACCCACCGAAAGAAACGCCCGGAAACGCATTGAGCATTATTCAATTCGATTATAATCAGGACGGATGGCTGGATCTGGCGATCTCCAATGATAACCAGCGGAACCTGTTATACGAAAATAAAGGCGATGGGACGTTTACCGAGCGAGGGATCGTGAGCGGAATGGCCTTTGATGAAAACGGCAGACCCCGATCCAGTATGGGAATGGATGCCGGGGAGGTAGACAATGACGGGCAGCTCTCCATTTTTATCGGTACGTTCACCGGAGAAATGATGGGGGTGTTCCAGCACCTGGGCAATGGATTATTCATGGATCGGGCGACCGTATTGAAAGTGGCGCGTCCCACGCTTCCGTATGTGAACATGGGTTTATTTTTGTTCGATGTGGATCTGGACGGGGATCTGGACATGTTCATTTGTAACGGACACATTCATCACAATATCGAAGAGGTACAGGAAGGGATTACCTATCTGCAGCGTTCCCAGTTGTTCATCAACAGAGGCAGCGGCGTCTTTGAGGATGTAAGTGAGAAGATAGGAGGCGTGCTTACCAAACCTCTGGCTGGTCGTGGCGCCGCATTTGCCGATTACGATCTGGACGGAGATCCGGATATTCTGGTGACAGAGGCGGGCGGCCCCGTCCATCTCTGGAGAAATGATCTGCAGGAAGGAAATGCCGTTCGGATCTCCCTCCGGGGCCGGGAGAGCAATGTCGACGGAATCGGTACAAAATTGCACGCCTATGTGAACGGAGAACGGATTATCCGCTGGGTGCGGGTTGGCGGCAGCTACTTATCACACTCCGAGTATCCGGCAACCATTGGCCTGGGGAAAGCGACGACAGTGGATTCATTGCAGGTCATCTGGATCAGCGGCGAGACAGACGAATTTGTGAATATCCCTGCGAACAGGCACATTTACATAACTGAGGGAGAAGACGAATACACAATCAAAGGAACGCTGAGACAGAAAAAGCTGCGAATAAGTACTTCCATCCGCCGGTAGTTTTTATATCTTTGACAAGGGAGCGACTGATATCAATTTTTTTGAGGCGACTATAGAAACCACAGATGAACACGGATTTTCACTAATGGAATGAAAAAATAACTATTAAATCTGTTCAGGAGTAATACCTCCTGTGATGTCAGTTTGTTGTAGCGGCTTTGACTGAATTCGGCAATGTTGCAGGCCACATATCCAATATCTGCCCTTCGCTCAGGATGACAGAATTCGCGCTTGTTTTGTTGTTTTCACGCGGCATCCATGAAACGGCTCTACAGCGCACGAAGGGCGGTGCCAGGCACGGAAAGAACCCCTTCCGGCTTCCTTGCCTCTGATGTTCCTGAATAGATTTAATAGTCGTGTTTTGAATTATATAGACTGACCATTCAGGGGAAATTTTTTATGAAGGCCAGACTGACGTATCACATTTTTATTATTTTCACGAGTGCTCTGACCGTTCTGACGGGCTGCAAAAAAGCAGAGGAGCCCGCGGCGGATATCTCAATGCAACAGCGGAGAACATTGCCTTCCGAGGCAGTATCCTATTTGCTTAAAGCCCAGAATGCCTTCCGGCAGGGATCATACGCTCTGGCGCTGGTCTTCACGGACAGCCTGGAGCAGTATAACCCGGAGCTGGCGGATCTGCATTTTCTCCGGGGGCGGATTTATACCGAAATGAACAGGGCCAATCTCGCCCAGGAGGCATATGAGAAGGTACTCGAAATTGATCCCCGGTATCAGGGTGCTCGATTGAATCTGGGCAATGTGCTGCTGCGGCGCGGAAACACCCGGGATGCACTGCGGATGTATCAGGAGGCGATGGAGCGATTCCCCTCCAGTGATGTGTCTCTGCAGAGAGGCCGGGCTTACGCGGAGCTGGGTATCGTGGATAGTGCCAGATCCGCATACGAAACAGCTCTCCGCATGGACAGCACGAATGTTACGGCCTATATGTGGCTTGGACAGTTGTATCAAGACAATGGCGAGTATGTGCAAGCCCTGGAGATGTCTAAAAAGGGGCTGGCGCTGCAGCCTGAGAATGTGCGCTACCAATACCTGGTGGGAACCCAGTTGGTGCGGATTGGGGAGAATCAGCGCGCCATAGAATATCTGGAGCCAATCGTGGAGAAATGGCCCTGGCATGCCGGTGCACATTATAATCTCGGGCAGGCGTTTATCCGAAGCGGGCAAGAAGCCAGGGGAGAACAATATCTCTCCCTGGCTGACAGTCTGCAGAAACAGGAGGAGAATATCGAGGAACTGCAGGGACTGGCTGATATGAATCCCAACGAAATTACTCGCTGGGTAAACCTGGGGAATGCCTATCGTAAATCCGGACAGTTGCCTGAAGCCCGGGATGCCTATAATATCGCACTGGGAATTGAGCCCTGGAACGTGGCTGTGCAAACTGATATTGCCACTCTGACCAAAATGCAGGGGGATACCTTACAGGCGATTCAGCGATATCTCGATATTCTGCGAAGGAACCCCCAATACGGCGATGTCTGGGTGAATCTGGGCGTAGCGTATGCCCAGATAGGGAGGATGGAACAGGCGCGTCAGGCCTGGAAAAATGCTTTGAAGTACGAACCGGGAAATTCCATGGCCAAAGAGTACCTG
>CAYPST010000186.1:0-3387 GCA_964413425.1 uncultured bacterium | reverse complement strand
TGTGCCAACGATAAACGCGGCGGGCACCGGCAGGATGTGGTGAGCACGTCCGGAGAACGATTCCAGCCGGCTGGTATTGGAGTTGGTGGCTCTGTACGCCAGCCCAAAGGCCTTTGTGGCCACTGCAGCGCTGTCGGACAGCAGCGTGTAAGCCAGGTCATGCTTATCCGGAGACTCCCGGAGTTTTCCCGGGCGATCCATGCTGATGGCGAGTATCCGGTATCCCAATTCCCGGAGATCATCCTGAATCGACTGTAACTCTGCCAGATGCATATTACAGAACGGGCACCAGCCGCCCCGGTAGAAAATGAGGAGGGTCGGTTGCTGTGATATCGCGTCGGCGAGATCAAATGCCTCCCCGTCCACCGTGGTGAGCCGGACGTCCGGAACAGACTGCCCGACCAGTACCGGACAAATCTCCTCAGCGGACTCTGCCACCCGGCTGCCGGATTGTGGTTGATCGCCGTAAACTGCAGCGCTGCCCAGGAACAAGACGACGGCTGTTCCGAGGATAGCATAATGGAATATCTGTTTCATCGTGTGCTCCCTGAACTTCAAGTCATGGTTTTATTTGTGTGTGATGTGTACATCTTTTGTGTTGTAGGTGCATTCAGTTTAATTGTCGGCATCGAATCCGGCACGGGAAGCGACATTTCCCGTCACGCTTCCCGTATTCCGGTTTTCCCTGTTCTGAGAAGAGGAGCGTCAGAAGGTCAGCACCTCATATCCTTCCGCCACCAATGTGCGCAGGCTGGGATGCTCATCGTAATCATCCAGCAAGGTGACGTGCAGGTCCTCCACTTCCATGCGGACGCCAAACGCCCGGGAGCAGAACTTGCATGCGCCCGTGATCTGATCTTCCACCGCTTTATAGAGTGGGTGGGCATCATGCTCTTCATTGGCCAGCTCTGGAATCCACCGGGTGCCGGCTCCGTCAAAGATGAACTTGATGTCGTCCTCATGCTCCTTGGCTTCTTTCACCGTTTCGATGGCATTCACCACCCGGCCCAGATCGGCATGGGTTTCGGTATCTGCTAAAACTACAACTCCGATTTTTGCCATAATACTTCTCCTTCTTTCCTTATGTTTTAATTTGAGTTCAGTTTACTAGTATCCTGAACATTTGTTTGTTCTGATGCTTACATGCTCCCGGGATTATCCATTCCATTACCTGTACCTGATATAGCCTGCGTCAAATCAACATCCCATATTGACGCCGACGTATGAGTTCTTCTTTCTCTTCTCCACCAGCTACAACATATACGAAACATCGGAAGCGCTGGTCGGGTAGGCGTAAATCATTGTTTTGAGCGTGGACGCGGAAATTTCACCTTTCATCGCCAGGGCAAAGATATTGATCACTTCCTCCGCGTGCGGCCCCAGGAGGTGGGCGCCCAGGATTTGGTCGGTCTTGTTCTCAATGAGGATTTTGAATCCGGAGTACGGCTGGTTAATACGCCGGGATGTCACCCAATCCCCTGTTTGAGCATAACTGACCCGGAAATGTCGTCCCTGTTCATGAGCCTCCTGTTCAGACAGGCCGACTGTGGTTAAATGCGGTTCGCTGAATACGACACTCGGCACGACCGCATAGTCCGGACTGCGCGAGGCGCCGTTGATAATGTTATCGGCAATCACCTCCCCGTCCAGGCTGGCCACCGGTGTCAGTGGTGGACCGCTGTCCGCTGCGTCACCTCCGGCATAAATGTGCGGGTGATTCGCACTCTGCAGATATGCATTCACCCGGACTCCCCGGTTGGAAAACGGCACTCCGGCAACGTCAAGATTCAGGTCATCGATTTCGGCGACCCGGCCGGCACCGTGCACCACCATATCGGTCTCAAACGTCAGATCGTTACCATCCCGTGACGCATGCACAATAAGACGCTCACCCTGCTGCTCGATTTTCGAAAGTTCCGATTCAAAACTGAATTCAATACCGGCAGCCTGCGATGCTTCCACCAGGATATCCACCAGATCCGGGTCGAACGGTTTCAACGGTCGAGCACTCCGGTGAATGATCCGGACATTGGCTCCTGCGCGGACTGCCACGTGGGCGAATTCCATGGAAATAAATCCGGCGCCAATGTACACAATATCGTCCGGCAGCCGCTCCAGGTTTAAGAAGTCTGTACTGCTCGTCAGGTACTCTTCGCCGGGGATTCCCAACGGCCGGGGTTTTGCGCCAGTGGCAATTACGATATGCTCACCCCGAAGAGCCGTATCTTCAACTGTAATAGTGTGCTCATCCGTAAATTCCGCCCGTCCATGATACGTTTCGATCCCTGCATCCACATACCCTTGCTCCCGGTTCTCCGGAAACGGATCGGTGAATGAGCGCTTGAATTCCTGCAGATCCTGCCAGTTTATCCTGAGATTATTCCTCTCGATCCCCTTGCCGTTGAGCCGGTCAGCCCAGTCAACCGCCTCGGATGCCGCCGTATACACCTTCTTTGGTACACACCCCCGCAACGCGCAGGTGCCTCCGAACGGCCGGGAATCGATGATTGCCACCGACATCCCCTCTTTATTACATGCGTAGGCTACTGTCGTCCCTGCGCTGCCGGTTCCGAGCACCACGACATCATATTGGTTTGACATAAATTGTCTTTTCCTCCTTTCGCTGGTTCGTGTAGCGTAATTACCAGATTGTACAATTCCAAAATTTGAGCGGTTATCCGCCTTTCACTATTCCTTGTACCTGTTGGAAAATCGAGAATATCTGCCGGCGGTTTCGCCGAACATACCATCCCAGAATAGATCCGAACACGATATGTGCCAGCGTGACAGTCACCGGGAATCCGATATTGAATTGTATCCCGAATATTCCGACACCCAACGCTGTGGTTGCGGGACTCACCATAAATCCGATGCCAATCAGCATCCCGTAAACCATCCCACCCCACGGGCGAGGTTTTCCAAAGAGAAGCGTATATACAATTCCAAATGCTGCACCATTCCAAAAATGGTAGCTCCATCCTGCTAGATTGGAAAGCCAGTTTGGTCCCAGGGCAAATCGATCCAGTAACAACACCCCCAATAACTTCGGCATCTCACCAGGCATTCCACCCAGAAGAAATCCGGTATGGCGTACGACTTCCAGACCGACGGTCCCCAGGAGTCCACCCAGTAGTCCGTACCAAATCTGAGAGACCAGGCTGGTGTGGTTTCGATAGGAAGCAATGGCAAGGATCGCCAATAAAACCACGATTGAGGGCAACAGGAAATTGACTGCAAGTGCGGAGAGTTTGGCATATCCTGCCTGGGCCACGACAAACAGATTTGGGCTGATCCCTGCGGCAAATAATGCAATACCGGCTAGCAATAATTTTTCAAGTGAATTTTTCAATATTTTTAATCCTTTAATTTCGAAAAGACTTTCTGTTC
>CAYPST010000185.1:0-3543 GCA_964413425.1 uncultured bacterium | reverse complement strand
GGGATCCCTTACGGGACATCCCGGGGGTTCCGGGAAAACAGTCCTTCCATTGAATTCTTTTAACGGTTTTCCTGAGTTGACTTAATAGTCATGTAAATAATTAAAGTCAGGAAAGGATCATAACCCATGGGATCTCGGCGTGAGTTTCTGAAAAAAGTGACCAGAGGCGCGGGAGGAATAGCGGCGGGGATTGCATTCATCAATATCCGGGGATGTCACCCTGAACCTGAGGTTGATCGAACCGGGAAAGTTATGACGGTGCAGGGCTTGCTCGAGCCGGAAGAGCTGGGAATGACATTGCCGCATGAGCATGTCCTGGTGGATTTCATCGGTGCGGACAAAGTGAGTCGGAAGCGGTATGACAGAAAGGAAGTCATTCAAAAAGTGGTTCCCTATCTGGAGCGGATACGCGCATTAGGGTGTGATACACTGGTGGAATGCACGCCTGCCTATATTGGCAGAGATCCGGTACTTCTCCGGAGACTTTCCACCATTACCGGGCTCCAGCTGCTTACGAATACCGGATATTATGGTGCCGCTGATGACAAATTTATTCCTGCCCATGCCTACGATGAAACCGCTGATCAGCTGGCGGATCGATGGATTCGGGAATGGGAAAATGGCATTGAAGGGCTCGATATCTATCCGGCATTCATCAAAACAGGCGTGGATGCAGGCCCCTTATCCGAGATCGATGAGAAATTGGTAACTGCAGCTGCACGGACACATCTGGCAACGGGAATGACAATTGCCTGTCATACCGGCGGAGAGAAGGCAATACTGGATGAGTTGGAGGTGCTGGAACAGGAGCGGGTCGACAGGAGGGCTCTTATCTGGGTGCATGCGCAGAATGAGGAGGATCCGGACCTGCATATCCGGGCAGCCAGAGCCGGTGTCTGGGTGGAATTTGATGGGATTCACCCGGACAGAATCGATGCGTATGTTCAGCGAGTGCAAGCCATGAAGGAGGCAGGATATATCCACAAGGTGCTGCTCTCACAGGACGCCGGCTGGTATCACGTAGGTGAGCCCGATGGAGGAACGTATCGTCCTCACGACACAATTTTTACGGACCTTATCCCGGCATTGAAGTCGGCGGGTATTACCAGTACTGATATCCAGCAAATGACTGTTGAAAATCCCGGGCAGGCTTTTACCATCAGAATCCGGAAAGCCTGAATGAATTGTCTCCGGAAACTGCAGGAAGAGAAACTTACTTTTTTGTGTATTGAATATAATACACGGCTCTGTTGTTTGATACGGCTTTTCTCTCGAAGATGGTCCTCGGTACCTCAATCTGATTGCTCACTTCCATCTTCTGCAGAGAACCGGGAAGCTGCTCAAGATAAGGAGAGGAGAGTTCAACCCATTTTTTCGCGTCGGTCCAGACTTTGATCTGGCCGCCGGATTTTAGCACACGATGGTAAACGGAGCTGGTCTCTTCCCGGATAAGTCTGCGCTTGCGGTGCCGTTTTTTCGGCCAGGGATCCGGATACAGCAGGAAGATGGCGTCCAGTGATTCCTCAGGAAACACCTGTTCCAGGAGCTTGTTTGCATTCTGGTTTACAATAAGGACGTTGGTCAGCGAAGCCTGTTGAACGCGTTTTGCGGCAGAAATAGCGTAATAGGGGACATTCTCCACGCCAATGTAGTACCCTTGCGGATTCTGCTTCGCCTGACGCTCGATGAACTCCCCGTGACCACAGCCGATCTCGAAATAGAGAGGAGACACAGAAAGTTGATCCGGATGGAGAATCTCGCCAACCTCATGGAGCATTGTGATTTCTCGGGACCATCCGTGGGGGTGCTGCGTCTTGCGCCCCAGACTTTCCTCATCCGGATGCTCCATCCGGAGCAAGGGCTGCTCGTGTACAGGAAACAGTGAATTCATGACTGTCAAAAAATATAATTCAGCCGATATATATCAAAGCGGGGATTCAACTACCATGCCCCAATTAACCGTACATATCTCCTTACCGCCGCCACTTATGTACTTATTGTGCCTGTATACCTGGGTGTTGGGAGCCGTGGACAATCTGTGTGCATCCCCGGTGTACCGGGACAGGCTGTGTGCTATTTTTTATGTAGATTACGTATGTGTTTATCCCAGGTCGGAGTAAATAGGATGAGGTGGAACAATCGGCATCACTGGCAATCATTCTGTCGGATCGTGCTCATTGGAGGCATTCTTCTGTGGGGGCACCAGGCGCAGGGAGACACCACCCAGGTTACCATTTCCGTTGGACCCGGCGTGAAACATCATCAGTTCACGATCGATTCGATTCCTTTGATTATCAACTGTCTGGAAGTGGAATGGCCCAATGAAAGTGTCACCTTGAAGGTCGTTATGGCGTTTGGGAGTGAGAAAAACAGCCGGGTCGAAACCGTCTCACAGATGGTTGATCGGTATGAGCAGAGGCATCAACAGGTCGTTGGCGGCAGTAATGGTGATTATTTCTACATGGAACGATCCGGATTACCCACCAACCTGCATATCCAGGATTCCGAGTTAGCCACGGAACCGATTGGCCGGCCTGCATTTGCCCTGACCCGATCGGATTCCGTAATTATTGGCATATTCCGTTTTGAAGGGCTTGTGGATACCGGTCCGGGCAAAATTCGAAAAATTGCCGGATACAATAGAGCCCGGGCATCAAACGAATTGATTCTGTATAACCAGTACCGAGGAACATCCACACGAACGAACGATTGGGGCACTGAAATCGCATTAACTCCCCTGAATGAGTGGCAGGTGAATGACACAGTGTTCTGCATCGTCCAACAGAAGCAGTCGAACGCAGGTGACATGCCCATCCAGACGGGACACGCCGTGCTCTCCGGGCATGGTGCCGGAGCGATATTTCTGCAGCACGCGGTCGAAGTGGGTGATACGCTGGCGCTGTTGCTGAAAATTCTGCCGGATCACGGAACCGTCACACAGGCCATCGGAGGCGGACCCAGAATTCTGGAAAATGGTGTGAATATTTCGACTACCGGCAGGGAAAATGAGCAGCCCGTCAATCAATCATTCTACCGGGATCCCAGGACTGCCGTTGGCTTTACCAGAGATACTTCCAGAATTTACCTGGTGACTGTGGATGGCCGGTCCGAACGAAGTCGGGGGATGACGCTCTCAGAGCTGGCTTCATTTCTGAAGCATCAATTCCGGGTCTGGCACGCTCTGAACCTGGATGGAGGAGGAAGTACAACCATGGTCGTAAATGGCGAGGTGATGAATAATCCTTCCGATCCCGGAGGTGAACGAGCGGTTGGGAATGCATTGCTCATCGTGATTTCTGAAAAGGAGGCGCAGAAAGATGCGGAGGCACAATAAGAATTCTCCGGAAAAGGGATACCTGATAAACCTGTAATGAAGGTTCAGGTTTTATACGATATTATTATAAGTAACTTTTGAGGTCACTATATCCCGAGAGGGATCCCGGTGGGAGAAACCACTGCCTGCCCCGATTCCTCGGGGAATTATCACTAATGACTTGAAAACATAAAAAGTTTATTATTACCTAAGTTGAGCGATACGAGTGC
>CAYPST010000184.1:3347-3579 GCA_964413425.1 uncultured bacterium | reverse complement strand
ATAGCCAGACCATCTGATGCCTTTGCGTGGCCATATCCGGGTAATCCACATAATGGGGTCTACCGGGCAGTCCAACGGCTCCGTGTTGAACTGGACGAAGCAGGGCACACTGATTTTGTTATTAAACCGGAATCAGGGGATGTGCTGATGTTACCCGGTGCATACTGGATGTATATGCCATGGCTCACCTTCGATCAGGCGGTACCCTTATCTAAAAGCATGCCTGAGAAAT
>CAYPST010000184.1:2485-3337 GCA_964413425.1 uncultured bacterium | reverse complement strand
AAATTACAGAATACACCCCGATATTTTCTTAGCAATGATTGTCCCATCATCGATGAATCGCTGATGACTGAGCATATTGAACTCTGCAGACGTGTCTGGCCAAAAGGCATGCCAGGGCGTTGTGACATTGGTCGTTTTAATGATCTGGATAATTTAACGTCTAAAGATGTTGGCGAAATGCAAATCAGCTATTTTGTGGGATCAGTTCCAACTCTGGGGCTCTCCAACGCTCATCATGATCCGGCATTTCAGGATTTTGATCCCTCAAATGACGAAGGACTTACAAAACAGCAAATCAATCGCAAGCGCCAGTGGTTCAGATTGGTTAAGCAGATGAATGCCATCCGGGAACAGTATCCTTTTATTCCGGGAGGTAATATTGACTTTGATTCTCTGGTGTCAGACAATGGAGCCGTTCCGGCATTCGTTCGTTCAGAGGGAGATGAAGCAATCATAATCCTCGGTAATCTCAGCAGTAAGACTAAAAAGGTTAGTCTGCATCTGACCGATTTTGGAAAAGAAAATCTCCCTATGGAAGCTGATACACTTGCTTTAAAAGATATTATCCGGGATAACGAGCTTAAGACCACCGTACAAGAATTAATGAACGGCAAAATGTTCAGGCTTAAATCCGGTGAAGTGAGAGCCTGGTATATCTCGTAAAGATACATACAACAAACAGCATTTTTAAGTAGGGTAAATCAAGAATCTTGGCTCCTTCACGCCTCCTCCAGCTACACACTCTGAAGGAGCCAGGATCACTTACCATTTAAGCATTTATGGATGAAAAACTTTTCATACTGCTAGTAAATAATTTAAAATGGAATATGATACTCGGTCTCTGAATGAATG
>CAYPST010000184.1:0-2475 GCA_964413425.1 uncultured bacterium | reverse complement strand
ACAATAATTAATCAGAGAATTCCCCGAGGCTCTGCCTCAGGGTAGAAGATTCGCCGACATCCCGAGCTCAAAGAACAGCTGTGGGGTGGGAATTTTTGGACCAGTGGGTTTTATGCAAATACGGTGGGACAGTACGGAAATCAAGAGGTCATCCAAAAATATATTGAGAATCAGGGAAAAGAAGCGGAGTACGTCAAATTACACGAAGACCAACTGAGACTATTCGAGTGATACCCCGAGGTCTCTGCCTCGGGGTAGTTCATTAAAAGGCCCTGTTATGCCTTTGGTCAATATTTCACGCCGATCTTTTCTGAAAAATTGCGGACTTGGAACTGCATCCTGTGTTGCGGCGCCGATATTCACTTTTGGAAAAACAGGCAAAGAAGTACATGCTCAAAGTGAGCCAATGCAGTTTTCATCGGTCCTCGGAAAAATTACTCTACAGAGTCAGAATGATCAGTTGGATCTTCAGACGACGGCAAACGGGGTACAATGTACATTACGGTCTGCAAACAATCAGATTGTTACCGGAATGCTATATTTATCACTGATGTTTTACGAGGATGAACGGAATAATATGCATCCGTTTTGTCTTGATGACCGTGTACGATACGAATCAGAGCATCTTCGTAAGCCAATCACCTTTTTCCAAAATGGAACTATCCAGGTGATAAAGGATGAGTCCGGTGATGACCAGTGTGTGATTCTTGCTCAGAAGTCGTATGGATTCCGTGCAGAACTTTCTTTTCATGGACAGGTGGGAGATCCTTACTTTATTTCACGGCTGCGAATAACCAATGTAAGTGATGATATCCAGCGTCTCATGATGGTCCGATGTGGTTTTGGGCGCGTGACAATAAACGGAGAACCTGCAGCGGAATGGGTCAGTCCACCGGAGTCATACAAAAATAAATGCATTACTCATGGGAAAGTAGCCGATGTTCCGAACAATGATTTTCGTATAGCGACACCTCCTTGCGGGATAATCCAACCGGTGATGTTTCTTGGTGATGTTGAAACAGGTGGCTGTGCACTGGAATTTTCACCCTGGCTATCAAATTACGGGGCCTTTATCCTCAGCAATACCGCCGATATTACCTATAATATCTTTGTGGATAAATACCTGAAGAGCCATGAAGAACATACAGTCGGGACCTTACTTCTGAAAATCCAGACCGAGGGCTGGAGGAAGGGTCTCTCGACATTTACGAACACGGTCCCGAAGCGATTTAAACACCAGGTATCCCCCCGTCTGCCGGAATGGGCACTTGATCTCAGGCCGGCCACGTTTCCTCCCCGGATTTATCCTATTGGAGACGAAAGATGGATGACCTACTTCCGCTGGGCAAAAGATATGGGTTTTAATGCCACTATGGGCTATGGTTGGATGTGGAAGCGGCATAATGATATCATATGTGCCATCAAACCGGAAGCTAATAATCTCCCGCTTGATGGGGAACATGGGGCCACAGAGAAAACAGTGCGTAACCATAATCGAATGTTGCATGATTTGGGTATGAAAAGCATCGTGTGGTTCCCAACCACCGGAGCTTCGCCATATGCACCGATGGTGGAGGCGCATCCCAACTGGTTTGTCAGAGATAAAGAGGGTGAACTGCGGAGTTCCTGGTATCGGGATGGCGCGCCCTGGCTGATTGACAGCAATCCCTTGTCTGAAGGGTATTACCGGTACTGGCGGGATCTGGTGTTCCAGGTGATTGAGTGGGGGTTTGACGGGATATTTCTGGATGGTGTCATTGCACGATCTTCTGATGCTTTCGATTGGCCGTTTCCAGGCGAGGTGCATAATGGCGTCTATGTTGCTATTCAACGTTTACGAGCGGAACTGGATTCGAGAGGCTATGAAGATTTTCTTATTAAGCCCGAATCGGGTGATGTTTTAACTCTTCCAAGTATCTATTTTGGAAATATGCCGCGACTTCAGTTAGAGCAAGCCCTGCCACCGTTCAAAAATATGTCTGAAGACTTACTCAATACACCGCGCTACTTCCTGAATGAGGATTGTCCACGCATTACGGAATCTCAGATCACCGAGCATCTGGAATTAATCGGTCGGTCGTGGACCAATGGTCTTCCCGGAAATTGGGGGGCTCGCATAGGAGAAGTGAAAAATTTAACACCCCGGCATATTGGACGGATGAGCCTGCGTTTCCTGGCCGGATCTGTGGTGAATATTAATATGACCATGGCTCACGATGATCCGGAATTCAAATACTTTCAGGGACCGGAAGAGTCTGAATTGTCATCCGCACAGGCGAGGTTACGAGAAGAATGGTTCCGCAAATTAAGGCACTATACCAGGCTGCGGGATAAATATCCCCTGCTTGCCAGAACTCCTATGGATTTCGATTCGTTTCGTTCCGATGATGGAGCCGTACCTGCTATCGCAAAGAGTGATAACTCTGATTGTATTCTGACTGTCGCCAATATGAGTGAAAAATCAAAAAAAGTCAG
>CAYPST010000183.1:0-3924 GCA_964413425.1 uncultured bacterium | reverse complement strand
AAATCGGGGTCCCGATTCGTCATCCCGATTTAATCGGGATGGACGTTATCGGGATAGGCAGTGGGCAGGAAATGGTTCGGCACGTATGGAGGGCAATTTATCGCGTCCGGTCTATGGCCAGTCGTGGAGTCAATGGGATACTCAGGAGGAGCGGAGCATGGTGAGCATCATTTTGCAGCGGTGGGGCGCGTAGAGGCTGTGTGGTTTGTTGGCAGGCAACTCCAGTATTTCGCCGGGTTTGAGGCGATACTCATCCCCGGCGATGGTGACCTCCAGTTCCCCTTCCAGCACCTGGACAAGCGCATCATGGGGAGTGGTATGTTCGCTCAGCCCCTCTTTGACATCAAATGCAAATAAGGTAACCGAGCCCGTATCTTTGTTGAGTATGGTCCGGCTGACAACTGCGCCGGTTTGATACTCAATCATATCCAGGATGCGGTGAGCTTCGGGAATATTCATAGTCCTCGCTTCTTTTCATTTTTATCCGTGCATTGGTTTTAACCTAATCAACTCAGGGATTTTGTGAAAGCATATTCTTCTGCCGGATAGAGGAAGATGCGGTCTTTATGAAATAGATCGCGCACGGTATGAATTTATGAGAAAGGATACTTATATTCTGTTTTAATTACAGGGCAATTGCCAGAGATGTTTACGGACAAAGCACATTAACTGAGATTTCGACTTGAGCAGGAACCGATGACTGAACAGACCACCGGCACTGACCAGGCGCTCCGGGAGGAGATTCGGAAACTGGGCGATCTGTTGGGACAGGTAATCAGGGAGCAGGAAGGGGAGGACCTGTTCGAGACCGAAGAAGAGATCCGCCGGCTGTCGAAGCAGGTCCGGCAGGGGGATTTGTCTGCAGCGGACCGGTTGAACGAAAAGATCAATGCTCTCGATTTGCGGACGGCCTCCTCGGTCGCCCGGGCGTTTACGCTCTTTTTCGATCTTGCCAACCAGGCAGAGGATCGGCACCGTGTGCGGGTGTTACGGGAGCGGGAGCGCGGGGGATTTCCCGAACCGCGGAAGGAATCTATCGGAGCGGCGATTCGGGAATTGAAAGCCGCGGGATACTCAGCGGAAGAAGTGTTGAACCTTCTGCAGCGGATTGTATTGGAACCGGTGTTTACGGCCCATCCCACGGAAGCGAAACGCCGGACGATCCGCGCGAAACTGGCCAGGCTGCGGGAATATTTGACACAGTTGGATAACGAAGACTTACTCGAACGGGAGCGCAGGCGACTCGATACCCAGATCCATGCCGAACTCACCAGTCTCTGGCAAACGGATTTGCTGCGCTTTCGCCGGCCGTCGGTGCTGGACGAAGTGGAATACGGGCTTTCGTTCCTGAAGAAGTTGTGGAATATCGTCCCGAAATTGTCTCAGGATTTATACACAGCATTGCATGAGGCGTATCCCGAAATCGAATTTGAGTTTCCCCATATACTTAAATTCGGTTCATGGATCGGCGGCGACCGGGACGGGAATCCCAATGTGACTCCGGAGATTACCAGAAAGACCTTCGAGCTGCATCACCGGGCCGCAGTGCACTTACATCTGTCCACCGTTCGCCAGCTGCTGGTCACGTTGAGTTCTTCGGAAAAGCAGGTGCGGGTGAATGCAGAGTTAAAGCAGGCAATTCAGGATGCCTTGCGCCAGTGGCCGGATTGCCGGGGCCGGGTCGAGGATCTTTCGCCCTACGAGCCATACCGGCACTGGCTCCTTATCATCGAGTGGCGCCTGGAGCAGACCCTGAAAGTGCATCCGGAACTCGGTTTCCCGGACGGGATCTATCGCCGGGTGAAAGATTTACACGCTGATGCGCAGTTGATGCTGCAGAGCCTCCGGGATAATAACAGCGAAATATTAATCATCGGTGCGCTGCGTGAATGGAAATGGCAGATCGAAATCTTTGGCTTTCATCTGGCCAGGCTGGATTTGCGCGAAGATTCGAGTGTGCACCGGAGCACAATGAATGAAATACTCACTGCCTTGCACATCTCGAAGTCATTTGGTGAATTGCAGAGGGCGGAACGGGAACGAATACTGAGCTCAGTCTCTTATGAGTGGCTTGAGAAACATCAATCGCAATTTTCAAAGATGACGCAGCGAACCATCCGGTTATTCCATACGGCTGTGAAATGTGTCCGGATTTACGGGTCTGGGAGTCTGGGAGGGTATGTCATCAGTATGACGCATACGGTCGAAGACATGCTGATTGTCTTATGGCTGGGCAGGCTCACCGGATTATGCCATTGCCATCAATCTGACTCCCGGCCCTGTCCATTGAGGATCGTCCCGTTGTTTGAGACAGTGAAAGATTTAGAGAATGCACCGGATACCCTGCGAAGATTATGCAATGATCCCTGCTACGCCGCCCATCTGCGGACACAGGAGAACAGACAGATGGTGATGATTGGTTATTCCGACAGCACCAAAGACGGGGGCTATCTGATGGCGAACTGGTCGCTTTATCAGGCCCAGCGCGACTTATGCAGGGCTGCGGAAGCACAGGATGTCCAGTTATTATTTTTCCATGGACGAGGGGGATCGCTGGGACGAGGTGGTGGCCCCGCCGCCCGGGG
Organism: uncultured bacterium; assembly: GCA_964413425.1. GTDB lineage: Bacteria > Fidelibacterota > JAANXI01 > JAANXI01 > JAANXI01 > DATFLS01. Next base: position 1,339 of record CAYPST010000183.1, on the reverse strand, counting down.
TATTATGGCACTGCCTCCTGAGTCAGTCGCCTGCGGAATACGGATGACGGAGCAGGGGGAAGTGCTGGCCGAACGCTATGATAATCCGGCAGTCACATACCGGCATCTGGAACAGGTCATCTGGGCGACATTGATGGTGAACACTCAGTACAATTCCGTTCCGAAAGGGGAATGGCTGGAGACCTGTCAGACACTGGCCGGGGAATCCTATCGATCCTATCGGAACCTGGTCGAGCATCCGGAATTTGTTGAGTACTTTCATCAGGCGTCGCCCCTGTCCGAAATTGAGGCACTGCCCATCGGATCACGCCCGTCGCGGCGTTCCGGCTCGGAAAGTCTGGAGGATCTCCGGGCGATTCCCTGGGTATTCGCCTGGACCCAGAATCGCCATCTTCTGCCTGCCTGGTATGGTCTGGGACAAGCCTTTACCCGGGTGATCGGGGAGAAGAAATATACCTGGGACTACCTCCGGAAGATGTACCGGGAATGGCCTTTTTTCCATGCGATTATCAATAATGCCTTGTTCGGACTGGCCAAGGCGGATATGCACATTGCGCATAGTTATCTCGAACTGGCGAAAAACAAAGAGCAAGCTGGAGAAATCCTTGAGATGGTGATGGCAGGATATGAAATTAGCCGGGACTCTGTATTGGAGCTTACGGAGCTGCCGGAACTGCTGGAGAATATTCGGTGGCTGAAACGGTCCATCGAGGTACGCAATCCGTATGTGGATCCGCTGAACCTTATTCAGATCGCCTGGCTTCGGCGACTGCGCCAGATGGAGGACCAGCCGGAGAGTGAAGAGAAGGACCAGATACAGGCGCTCATTCGAGTCACCATCTATGGGATCGCCTCCGGTATGCGCACCACAGGGTGAGGGCGGGGGAGGAATTGGAGCTGCACACAGTTTGGTTCTTTTCCGGTAATTGCTTTGTCATTCCGAGGGCGTGCCGGTGGCACGCCGGCTCTTGAGTCCCGATTCTCCCTGCCCTGAATCTGTGATTCGGATGACCGGGAGTTATCGGGGAGGTATCTCTGCCAGTGTTCCTTCGGTATGATTACTCTGTTCCTGGTTCCAGGCGGGCAGTAGCCGAAACCGGCGGAGCAGGAGAGAGTTCGGGTCGCCGTCGCGTCTCCCCGGGGAGTCAGGAAACCATTCCTTTGCAGCCTCGGTAGAGATCCCTCACCCCCTGAACAGCGGGGGATTCGGGATGACCTCGGAGAAGGTGAGTAAGGGGACCGACCGCTGTGAGGGTTGTCCTGGTGCTATCGCCAGGATGGTTTCTTTATCCCGCCATCCAGAAGACCACGTTTGTCAAAGCGTGGATGAATGGTCTTC
>CAYPST010000182.1:0-4012 GCA_964413425.1 uncultured bacterium | reverse complement strand
CATGACTATAAACTTTACTCAGGAGATGGAATATCCGCTGATGCTGCTGACCCCATCTTTCTCGTTCTCCCTCTTAGTAAGGGGGAGCCAGAGGGGGTCATGCTGTCAGAGCGTATCCGATACCCCCTGTTCTCCACATATACTGAGTCAGCTTAATAGCCATATTATGAATTATACAGGTTACAGGTATTTCGCCGCCCATGCCGCAATCAGATCGCCTACATACCGGGCATCTTTCTCCTCAAGCATCAGGTGGCCCATCTGATCCAGCGAGACCAGGCTTTTCGGTTGTTCCGCGGATTCGAAGATTTCATACGCATTTGCAATGTCCACTGTCCGGTCTTCCGGCGAATGGAGCACCAGCAGCGGCTTCCGCAGATTTCGAATGACTACTTCCATATGATGTCTTTCCAGATCCTGAAAGAATTGACGGCGCAGGGTGAATGTTCGGCCGCCGATGGTCACGTCCGCAGCCCCTTCTTCTATGGCAATCTCTCGTTTCTCCCGGAGGATGTGACTGAGATGATCAGGACTGGAAGGTGCTGCGATCGTGACGACTGCGCGGATAGAATTAATCAGGCTGGCTGCCTGTAGTATGGCAGCACCACCCATGGAATGTCCGATGAGCAGCCTGGGGGCGGCATACTCAGTTTCGAGATACCTCGCAGCGGCGGCCAGATCTTCAATATTTGTGGAAAAGTTGCTCTCCGAGAAATCGCCTTCGCTTTCGCCGATACCTGTAAAATCAAACCGCAGTGTGGCAATCCCATGCTGTGCAAGTGTGGTATTAATGTTTTTTATAGGTTTTAAATTCTTCCCGCAGGTAAAACAATGTGCGAAAAGAGCATAAGCGCTGGTGTCTTTATCAGTAGGTACATCAAGATATCCGGCCAGGGATGCGCCCGCGGGATTTGTGAATTGTAATCGCTGTGATGCCATCGGTTTTCCGTTGAGCCTTTCTTTATGCTTCTTGTCCTTGAGTATATCGGTGAATGAATTTCAAGGTATTAAAACCGGGGAATTTCATCGATAAATACTTGATAAGTGCACACCTGACGACCGCACAACAGTTCTCTGAGTGATGAAATCTTTGCACAACATAAACATACGGTTTTCAGGATATTTTGTCCATCTTCCAAACAGAAATTCTTGGCTCACCCTGCCAGATGACCGATGATATGCAATTGGATTCTCAGCGAGATCAATCACCGGAGGTTGTTCTGGCAAAATACGTCTTAGGAAAAAACAATTGCCAATCGCCTGGTCAGGCCCTAAACTGTTGTAACTTCCGTCGAATCGAATGATAAACAGGTATTAAAAAAATGAGAAAATTTGTTCCGCTGCTGTTGCTGCTCGTTTTGTTGTGTGGTTGTGGTGCCCGGGAGGGAAAAGAATGGGTGCAACAGCCCGAATTCGAGCAGTTTTTCGGGGAGGCGAATGTGGACGGCGGTATCATTCTCTATCAACTACACCAGGACACCTATCTGGTGTATAATTCACGCCGTGCCACAAATGAATATTCTCCTGCCTCAACCTTCAAAATTATGAATTCACTGATCGCTCTGGAGACCGGGGTGATAAAAAACGAAGCCGAGGTCATTCCCTGGGATGGCGTTGATCGCAGCATCCGGGCCTGGAATGCCGATCACAATATGCGGTCGGCGATTCGGTATTCCGTGCTCTGGTTCTATCAGGAATTAGCGCGTCGGACAGGAAAGGACCGTATGCAGCAGTATATCGAATTGGCAGGGTACGGTAATCGGGATACTGATGGAGCAATGGATCAATTCTGGCTCACCGGAGATCTTCGTATTTCGCCAAAGGGACAGGTGGATTTCCTCGCTCGATTGTACCGGAACGATCTCCCGTTTTCCCGGCGATCCATGGATATCGTAAAGGATATTCTCTTCCTGGAAAAGACAGCGGCCTATACACTCTACGGAAAAACAGGATGGTCGCAAGCCTCTGATCCGCAAATTGGCTGGTTTGTCGGCTGGCTGGAATCGGCCGGGGAGGTGTATTTCTTTGCAACCAATATCGATATCATCGAACCACAGGATAACCGTGCACGGTTCGATGTGACTATGCGGATACTGGGAGCGCTGGGATTGCTTGGAGAATCCGGAGCGGTGTGAACGATGCCCACGATCTGGCATACCGCCCCTTGGACGGAATTACCGTTTGCACATCCTGAGACTCGGTTTTATACTTCAACAATTTGTGAGAGAGATCCAGGGAAGGAATAAGTATCCCCAATACAGGAGACGAAGTGCGGTATATATGATAATCAAGAAAATTATAGTTTTACTGAGTATCTTTGCAATTCTCCCTGGCGTGAGCCAGTCCCAGGATGCTGATATCATTGTTCGGGATGATTTTGAACAATATTTCAAAGAAGCCCGGGTGACCGGGGGCATTGTATTGTATAACCTTCAGGAAGACGAATATCTGATTTACAACAAACAGCGGGTCCATTCCGCGTTTATTCCGGCATCAACCTTCGAAATTATGCTGGCACTAATGGCCCTGGATACCGGGGTGATTCAGGACGAAAAAGACGTGATTCAGTGGGATGGCATGGATCGGGATATCCCGGTGTGGAATGCCGACCATAATCTCCGATCTGCAATCAATTATTCCGTGGTATGGTTTTTTAAAGAACTGGCCAGGCGTATTGGACTGGAGACAATGCAACAGTACCTGAAGAAGGCTGAATACGGGAATATGGAGACAGGTGGGGGGATTGACAGTTTCTGGTTGACCGGAGATCTTCGGATCAATCCGATGGAGCAAGTGGAATTTCTGGTGAAACTGTACAAAAACGAACTCCCATTTTCCAGGCGTTCCATGGAGATCGTGAAAAAAATCATCTTTCTTGAACAAACGGACGATTATACCCTGAGCGGAAAATCGGGATGGGACCAGCACTCGTATCCCCAGGTGGGCTGGTTTGTGGGGTATATTGAAAACGAGAGCGGGATCTATTTCATTGCTAACAGTGTGGATATACTCCAGCCCGGTAACAGCCGGGCCCGGTTGTATATCACTATGCGCATCCTTGGCCGCCTCGGAATGTTGGGCCAGGATGGATCAGGACAATAGGGACTACCAACGTACTTCTGGCATGCTTTCCAGCCGGAGAAAGTTCTCCATCCCCGTCACACAAAAGCAATCCCGCTTCCGGGAACGACAATCTCAGTCCTACTCTTTTTTAAGCATATCCTGGAATTTTTTCCGGAATTTGGCGACTTTCGGTGCGATGATCACCCGGCAGTATCCCTGGTTCGGGTTTTTCGCGTAATACTCCTGATGGTATTGTTCCGCCATGTAAAATTCGTCAAAGGGAGTGACTTCGGTTACAATCGAGCCATCCCAGATACCGGCCTTTTCGATTTCCTGGATGACTTTTTCAGTAGCTTTCTTCTGTTGCTCGTCCCGGTAAAGCACAGCTGATCGATACTGTGTCCCCACATCCGGTCCTTGCCGGTTCAGCTGGGTGGGATCATGCACAGTGAAAAATATCTTTAGAATTTGTTCCAGGGTGATCACGTCCGGATCAAATTGCACCTGGACGACCTCCGCATGCCCGGTGTTGCCGGTGCATACTTGTTGATAGGTGGGATTCGTCACATGTCCTCCGGAGTAGCCTGCGTCGACCTGCCGAACGCCCTTCAATACTTCGAAAATCGGCTCCAGGCACCAGAAGCACCCGCCGCCAAGTGTGATACGTTCTGTGTTCTGACCTCCCGAATTAGTCGCATTCTGTGCGTCCATTGTGCTGGAATCCTTTGCTGAAATATTTGCGGTTATTGCTGACAAGAATATAATAAAAACAGAAACGATTAGTCCTGATTGCTCTTTCATGACCGTCTTCCTCTTTTTTTGCTTTTACCTAAGTTGAGCGATACGAGTGCCCCACTGGGGTCCCTCTGGGACAGCGAAGTATCGCTGTACTTCGGGAAAACCCCGACTGAGAAAATGTGTGTTTTCACCGACTGGGTGCGGAACGTCC
>CAYPST010000181.1:0-4125 GCA_964413425.1 uncultured bacterium | reverse complement strand
GTGCTGATGCGATTGACTCTCTTTTTGCGTTCTCCCCCTTACCAAGGGGGAGTCATTCTGTCAAAGCGCTTCTAATGCCCCCTGTTCTCCGTTCTTATCTGTGCAAATCCCTTGCTCCTGTGGGAATCCGTGTGCTATTTGGCTGGTGGCGGGGCCGGGCCGCACGCTATACCTCCTCATCTGCGGAATTCGGGTTATCTTTGGTCAACACGATATCCCGGACATTCAGCTGGGTATACACCCGGCCGTTCCAGGCGTTCTTTTCCACCACAAACGCCAGATCGATGGGTTCATTTTTAATCAGCAGTTCATAATACTCTCCCATCTGGAACCCGATGGCATCCAGCATCTTCCGCCCCTGCTTCACCTTGAACTTCAGATGGTTTTCACCCACGATGCGCGGCAACCCGGCCACCGTGAGATCACGGGCGCCGAACACCGGGCGCATATTGCCCGGACCGAATGGCCCCAGACGCTCCAGAGCCTGCATCAGTTGCGACCCGATATCCGTGAACCGAATATCCGTATCCAGGGTGAGTTTGGGTATGAGCATCTCCGGCGTAATATCTCTGCTGGCAATACGTTGAAAATGTTCTTCAAACACCTCCAGCCGCTCAGGATGAATGGAAAGCCCCGCTGCCATAGCATGCCCGCCATATCCCTGAAAATACTCAGCACATTCGGTGAACGCATCATAGAGATCAAATCCGACGATACTTCTGGCCGACCCTTTTCCGAGTCCGTCGTTCACTGCGATGACAATCACCGGGAGATGGTACTTTTCCTTGAGTTTGGATGCCACGATTCCGATCACTCCCTGGTGCCATCCATCTTCCCAGAGGATAATAGATCGCAGTTTGCTCCGGTTCAGATTCGGATACTTGGATTGGACCAGATAAATCGATTCATCGAAGGTGGATTGTTCAATTTTCCGGCGCTCCGTATTTTCCTGATCCAGGACATTTGCCAGCGCCGTGGCTTCCTTCCTGCTCTCGGTAATCAGCAGATCCACGGCCCGGTTTGCCGAGCCCAGCCTGCCGACCGCATTAATTCGCGGCGCCACCTGAAAGACAATGTTGCCCACATTGAGATCATCGCCCTCCTGCACCTTCCGCTCCAGTCCGGACACCGACAGCAGCGCGCGCAAACCCGGTTTATTCGAACGCTCCAGTTGCTTAATTCCTTCGGACACCAGCACCCGATTTTCTCCGGTGACCGGTACCATATCGGCCGCAGTTGCCAGCGCAACCAGATCCAGGTGCGTGAATAGCCGTGCGGTACTCCAGGCTTCCTGGCGCGAACCGGTACGATGTGGCGGAAGCGGATGCTCTCCATCGGTGAACTCCCGGCACATGGCCTGGGCAAACTTAAATGCCACTCCACATCCGGAGAGTCCTTTGAACGGATAGTCACAATCCGGCCGGTTTGGATTTAACACAGCATACGCTTCCGGCAGTTCAGCCGGCGGCCGATGGTGATCCGTAATAATGACCGGAATCTCCCCTCCTGCCACGGATTTCGCATAGTCTATCTCCCGGAAGGCATTAATTCCACAGTCACAGGAAATAATTAACCCGGCCCCGATTTCTCGGGCCCGATCAATACCCTGTTTGGAAAGACCGTATCCCTCAGTCTCACGATCGGGAATATAATAGTCCACCGGCACCCCGTTATCTCGAAAAAACCAGGTCAGCAACGCCGTTCCGGACGTCCCGTCCACATCGTAATCGCCAAAAACCAGTATGGGATCGCCGGCTGTAATCACCTGGGCAACTTTCCGGATGGCCCTTTCCATATCCTTCATGGAAAAAGGGTCCCAGAGATGCTCGATATCCGGATTGAAGAAGGCAGACGCTTTTTCTTTGGAATCCAGCTTTCTGTTTAACAGAAGCGAGGCCACCGGTTCGGCAATCCCTAATCCGGCGGCATATTCGTTTACCTGATCTGCGTGTTCGGGGCGTCCGAACTGCTTGTATGTCCAGATCTTCTTTTTCCGCATGACTATATCATATAAAAATAGAACACAGATTCAATAGGTTGACAACCGGTTTTGTTCGATTTCATTCTAGAATATATACTTCCGATACGGACAATGAAACCAAAAATTCACCCCTGAAAATCAGGGGTGTGCCTTGAACCTGTGTTCTGTGAAAATGAGACAACTGATCTGTAAGCCGAATTCTGTCGAGAGCAGCCATTTATCTTCGACACGAGCTCACGCCCGGCCTGAAGCGGTCCACCTGGAGATCCCGATGAGCACTTTCCCAAATCTGTGGTTTGGTAGAAAGTTCTCTATTGGGGCGGCGGGACACCGCGAATATCTCCGACTTGACCTTTCTCCGGATGGGGTTTGCCCGGCTCCCGGCCTCGCGGCCGGGACGGTGCGCTCTTACCGCACCATTTCACCCTTCCCCCGATAATGAGTTATTATCGAAATCCAAGATTTCGATAACTCTAATCGGGGCGGTATCGTTTCTGTGGCACTTTCCCCCCGATCCGAAACTGTCGAAAATCTTCGATCTCAACACAGCTTCGTCCTCGGGACTTGACGTTATCAAGCATCCTTCCCTGCGGAGTTCGGACTTTCCTCCCCGATAACGAAACTGTATCAAAATCATAGATTTTGACAGTTTCGAATCGGGGCGACCACTCGATCAGTTGTCTCTAAAAATATACCTTCTGTTATTTTCTGTGTTCCCGGCGGACATGATTTGGAGCCGTAACGAATTCTATTATTGGAATCAGTCCTTCCGTATATGGGTGGCTCCCAGGCGAAAAAAGAGAAAACCTTCCCGTTAGCACTTCGGAGAGAGGTGTTCCTCCTGCATCCTGGAGCCAGAGAGTAAGTTTCAATGGCTTTCTCAGTGATTCCTCCACGTACACGGAGCGCAACACTCCATCCCTGCCTGAACATGTTCCGCAGATCTGATTCGCCTTTGCCGGCAACCACCAGCCGGATAGAGCCTGTCACGCTCTCCGGCCACGCTTCCCATTCCCCTCAGGATGCCGGGAATCACTCCGAATCTCTTCAGGCTTCCTGGGCGGCTTTTTCCTCTTCCGGCCAATACAAAATGCGACCGCAGATTTCACAGGGGAGCATCCGGCCTGAACGTATTTCCACCAGCGACTGCGGCGGGATCCGCTGCTGGCAGCCCCCGCAGGCACCGCGAATCACCGGGACCACGGCTAACCCATTCCGGGCATTCCGGATTCTATTATACTTCGACAACTTCGGACGAGGAATATGCTCGACAATCTCCTTACGCTGTTTCTCCAGTTTCGCCTGCTCTTTTTCGGTCTTTTCGACAGTCTTCTGCAACTCCGCTTCCCGCACTTCCAGTTCTTCCGCCATTTCTTCTATCCGGTGCTCTTCCATAGAGAGCATTTCCTTCAGCTGATCAATCTCATCCGAAAACTCCACCAGCCACATTTCGGATTCATCAACCTTCTTCTTGAACTGCTCGATCTCCGAAGTCAGTGCATCGTATTCCTTGTTGGTGGTCACCAGATACAGCTGATCCTGCTTTGCTTTAATTTTTTCTGTGTGATCTTCTACAGCCGCCTCGTGTTTGCGCTCTTCCTTTCGGATCTCCTCCACCCGATCTTTGTATTCCCCGACCCGGGCCTTGCGTTCCGCCAGCGACTCTTTGATATCTCGGACGCGTTCCGGCAAGTCGCCCTTGAGTTCTTCAATCCGCATTAACTCCTGGTCGACACGCTGAAGCTTGATGAGTTCGGTCAACTCCTCCACTGATGTTACCTCCGTTTATCTTTTTTCTTGATTAAGGTTTACGTTGTTTCTCTTCCATTGGAAGCCAAAAAAAAATGCATCGAGTGCTCTCGATGCATTTTTGATTCTCGTTGGGATCCTGGAAAAATAATTCCGTGATCGCAATGTAAAAGTTTTACAGTACTTTCGTTTCAACTGCCTATCCAGCCTCCCTTAATCGGTTATCTGGTTACTCCGTTCGCGTCACCGCCTTACCTGCAACTTAAGTTAATGCGTTGACTGACGATTTTGTTCCCGCTGTCGCTACCTCCCACCTGCAAAATATTATCAAAAAGCTGTCGTGGGCGATGCTGGATTTGAACCAGCGACCTCTACGATGTGAGCGTAGCGCTCTT
>CAYPST010000180.1:0-4330 GCA_964413425.1 uncultured bacterium | reverse complement strand
CCGAAGATCTGTTCGAACTAAATGGAGGCAAATATACCAGTATCACCCGGAATCGGCAGTCCCGAATCTCAGTGATCAGATCATTGGGCAGCCATTTCTCTGCCGGAATATGGGGCAGTGTCCGCACCTCGACGTTTGAGAATCTGGCGAGGGAGATTGCGGTGGAACCACGGGTGGAGTACAACGTGTTTCCCTATGCGCAGTCCACCCGGCGGCAGCTCCGGATGATTTACGGTATCGGACCGAAGTGGCGGGAATACCTGGAAGAAACCATCTACTACAAAACCGAACAGCAGCTCTGGCAGGAATCGATCACGGTGGTGCTGGATGTGGTGCAACCCTGGGGATCAAGCCGGGCCAGCATCACCGGTTCTCATTATTTTCACGATTTTTCACGCAACCGGCTGCAGGTGTCCGGTAATCTCTCTTTCAATATTGTGGAAGGCCTTTCCCTCGACGTTTCCGGATCCTTCTCCAGTATCCATGACCAGCTCTCGCTGCCGCGTGCCGGGGCAACTCCCGAAGAAATCCTGCTGCGGAGAAAACAATTGGAAACCCGGTATAATTACGAATTCAAAGTCGGATTCTCCTATACCTTCGGGTCCATTTACGACAGCATTGTCAATCCCCGGTTCGGCGGGTGGTGGTTTATCTGATTTGCAGCGGCCCAACCGTTTATTCTGTTTCTATTGTTCTCATCCGTAGTTATTAAAGAGAACATGAAGCCCGAAAAGTTAGATTGAAACACGCCTCCCTGTGAGTGAATTGAGAACAGCGCTCCCAAAGACTGAAAGTGAATAAAAGGGGCCCGATGGTCCAATCGAAGACTCTCTTCTTTCACTCCACGCCTCCGTGATCTCTGCGTTTTCACGTTCCTTTATGGTACTCAGTACCTGGACAATTAATGAGAGATAAATTCTCTCTTTCATAGCAAAAACTCACTCACATGCTGGAACTTTGGGTAAAATCCATGTTAAATATGGAAAGTCAAAACAAATGATCTCATGTACCGTGCACCATATCATGCTGGCGTATTTCCCGGGGAATATTCAATGCCCTGATGAAGCAGGATATTTGCACTCTGCCAATTCAAACATCATTCATCGCGGACGAACACCGGCGGTGCTAACCTCAATGGGCCCGCTTTATTGAAACACGGGACGAAACACAAGTCAGGGAAGAATAAATTATGAGACGTTTTGGTTTACTCTTTTTCGTTCTTGCGGGAACCGCCGCCATTATATTCTCCTGCTCGGCGAAATCCAACCAGGTTCAGAATGGAAGAATGAGCCGGTTAATCCCGGCAGTGGAGGCGGTCCAGGTACAGTATGGATCCCTGCCGCTCACTGAACGACTGAGCGGGGTGGTCCGGGCCAGAAATCTGGTGGCGATTTATCCGGAGATTAATGCTACTGTTGTTGAAGTATATGTGGAGAACGGCGAGTATGTGGAAGCGGGGCAGCCGCTGGTGCGGCTCCGGGATCGGGAGTTCCAGGAGCGATTACGGCAGGCACGGGCCAGCTATCAGATAACGCTTGCCCAGGCCAAGCAGGCCGAGGCGCAGCTCAATGAGGTTCGGTCCGAATTGAAACGGGCGGAAGCGCTGCACGTAAAAGGCCTGGCCAGCGCCACCGAACTGGAAGCGGCGCGAACCAGAGCCATCTCTGCCGACGCCGATTATGAACTGGCCGAAGCCCGGATAGAGCAGGCCAGAGCCACCGTGGATGAGCGCGAAGAGAGTTTATCCCAGACCATTATCCGGGCCCCGGTCTCCGGGTCCGTGGGCAACCGGAATGCGGAAATCGGGATGCTGGTGAGCGGCAATACCCGCCTGTTCACCCTGGGACAGCTGGACAGTGTTCGAATCGAGGTGGTGCTGACGGACCGGATGTTGAATTATATTGAAGAAGGGCAGCGAGCCGAAATCGCCACGGAAACAACCCTGTCCGAACCTCGCACCGCTTCCGTCTCCAGAATTACTCCCTTTCTGCATCCGGTCACACACAGTACAGACGCCGAGATCGATCTGGTAAACAATGACCGTCGGTTGAAATCCGGTATGTTTGTCACCGTGGATATTTACTATGGAGAAAGCGAGCAGGCCGCATTGGTCCCGTTGAGTGCAATCTATGAGAACCCCGCCACCGGCGTGACCGGAGTATACGTGAGCCGCGAGATACCGGCTCGGGAATCAATCGGGACCGTCGAGAGTGACAGGCGCATCGCTCTCACCGAGCCCGTTGCGTTCACCTTCGTACCGGTGGATGTGCTCGCCAGAGGCCATATGAGTGCCGGCGTTACCGGGGTGGAGCCGGGAAGCTGGGTGGTGACCCTGGGGCAGGATATGCTGAGGAGCGAGGCGGCCACTGCCCGGGTACGGCAGGTGACATGGGACTGGGTGGAATCGCTGCAGCAGCTGCAGCACGAGGATCTGTTGAAGGAGGTGGTCAATCGACAACAGACAGTCCGGGACGACACCACCGCTATGGACCAATCAATTCATACATCATCGTAAATCATAATACAGGTTTTTCCATGAACATCACATCACTGGCGGTGAAACGGCCCGTGGCCACAACCATGGTGTTTCTTATTATCGTCACCCTGGGGATTATGGGATTTCGATTCCTGCCCATCGATTTGCTTCCGCCCATCGAATATCCCATGCTCAGTGTGTCGACCAGCTATCCGAACGTCGGACCCGAAGAGATCGAGACCATCATCACGGACCGGGTGGAGAATGCGGTGGCGAGTGTTCCGAATCTGGAAGAGGTGCGTTCTTCTTCCAATGAAGGGAACAGCCGGGTGACCCTGGAATTTACCCAGGGGACCAATATCGACGAGGCGGCCAATGACGTCCGGGCGGCGCTTGACCGAATTCGCAATGCCTTCCCGCCGGAAGTAGATCCTCCCCGGGTGTGGAAATTTGATCCGGACAACTTTCCGGTGGTGATCATGGGTGCGAGATCGGAGCGGGGAATGGAGCAGTTAACCCGCATCCTGGAACGGGAGATATCGCAGCGGTTCGAGCAAATCCCCGGGGTAGGTTCCGTCGACATCTGGGGCGGGATTTACCGGGAAATTCAGGTCCATCTGATGCGGGACCGGCTGGCGTCGAGTCAGCTCTCCGCACTGGATATCCGTAATGCGCTGCAGCGCGAAAATGTGACCCTGCCCGGAGGAGATCTGCGGGAAGGCGTGAGCGACATGTATGTGCGCACCCGGGGAGAATACCAATCCCTGGATGAAATCGCCAATACAATTGTGACTGTTGTTGACGGGAAACCAATCCGGGTTCGCGATGTGGCGGAAGTCCGGGACGGATACGCGGATATCAACCGGATGGTTACCGTCGACGGCCTCCCCATGGTCCGGCTCGGCATTCGCAAACAGACCGGTTCCAATACGGTGGCGGTTGCCAGAGGAGCCCGGGCCGTCATGGAGCAAATCAACCGGGAACGGAACGATCTCGACCTGCTCATGGTCATCGATCAGAGCGAGTTTATCCGGAATTCCATTAATAATGTGCAGCAGGCGGCGCTCTGGGGTGGATTGCTGGCTATCTTCGTCCTGTATATTTTCCTCCGGAATGGATCCACCACCTTTATTATTGCCCTGTCTATCCCGATTTCCATTATCGCCACCTTCGGGCTGCTGTATTTTAATAATCTCACCTTGAATCAGATGAGTTTCGGAGGGCTGGCGCTGGGCATCGGCCTGATTGTGGACAATGCCATTGTGGTGCTCGAAAATATTGTCCGGTTGCGGGAGAACAGACAGGAACCGGAGCCGAGTGCGCTCATTGGGACCAAACAGGTGGCAGGAGCCATTATTGCTTCGACCATAACCACGCTGGTTATCTTCCTGCCGGTGGTGTTCATGCGAACCATTTCGGGTATGTTGTTCAAAGAACTGGCGCTGGTTGTGGCATTTGCGCTGCTGTGTTCGTTGTTTGTTGCGCTGACGCTGGTTCCTATGCTCTCCAGCCGTTTTCTGCGGCTGCGCAGATCACCGGAGGGAGAAGAGAACCAGCAGCCCCGGCGAGGCAGATGGTTCCTGCGTGTGGAGGCTGGGTATCGGCGATTGTTAGAAGGGTCGGTCCGGCATAAAGGCGTCGTGTACGGAATCACAGCAAGTCTGTTAATTCTCACCCTCCTGCTCTTTCCGATGATACCGGTCGAACTGGCTCCGCAGACAGATGCGGATGAAATCAGTATCGATCTCCGGATGGCCCAGGGCACCAATATCGCTGTGGTAAACCAATATCTCCACTATCTGGAAGCACTTGTTCGATCCATTACGCCCATGGATCAGGTGGAACATCTCACGA
>CAYPST010000179.1:0-4428 GCA_964413425.1 uncultured bacterium | reverse complement strand
GATGTCCCGTAAGGGATCCCGTTGGGAAATCCCGGGGTGAAGAAGAATGCGATACATTTTCTCTCCAATTCCTTGGATGGGGAGAGCATACTGAGCTGATTTAACAGTCATAATTAGTTTAATATCAGGAGATAAATAAACAGGTTGTGTGTAAATTTAGTATTGACAAACGACAATACACAAAGTAAAATTATTTTCAGAAACCAAAATCGCACATCCCCTGTGCGTACATTGCAAGTAGGTTTGTGCTGCAATAATTTGTAAATGCGCCACCCAAACGGGTGGCGCATTTATTTATAGAACACCTCGCTTGAAACGGTCTACCTCAATGAACAACAAGCATTGTGCACGGTTTGGAAGCCCTTTAAAAACCACATATCGTTTCCTGTGACAGTCAGGCTGCGATCTTCTCCATCTCTTTGCTGTATTCGCCCAAGGTCGCGGCACCGTTACATTTTGCCCGATGCTGCAGTAACTGCTGCGCCTTTTCTACTTTCTCTTTATTCCCTCTCCATTCATTCAGCGTAGGCTGTTGTAAAGCTCGTCCATACGAGAATGTTAAATTCCATGGATGGTCCCCCATAGCGTTCATTGCATTCAGATGTTCCGTTGCCAGTACGGCACTCTGTCCACCCGAGAGGAAGGCAATCCCCGGAATGGCTGAGGGGACCACACGTCGCATGGTGCGAACAGTACGCTCGGCAACTTCCTGAACATCTGCCTGCACCGAAGCTTCTTTCCCGGATATGACCATATTCGGCTTGAGAATCGCACCTTCCAGCATGACTCGATGCTCAAGCATATCGTAAAAGAGCTGTTTCAACATGGCAGTGGTGACCTGTTCACATTGTTCGATGTCATGGTCGCCATCCATTAAGACTTCCGGCTCAACGATCGGCACAATACCGGCTTCCTGGCAAAGCGCGGCATATCGCGCCAGGGCGTAGGAGTTGGCATCGATACAAACCCGGCTCGGAATCCCATCTCCTATGGTAATAACTGCACGCCATTTCGCAAATTTCGCACCCAGGTCCACATACTCTTCCAGACGGTCGCGAAGGCCGGTGAGGCCCTCGGTTACTTTTTCTCCGGGAAACCCGGCCAATGGTTTCGCCTTCATATCCACTTTAATCCCGGGAATAATCCCGCGATCACTTAGCAATTTCGGAAAGGGCGTACCATCATCGGCCGACTGCCGGATGGTTTCGTCGAACAGAATCACACCACTGATGTTCTCCTCAATACCCGGACTGGTGAACAACAGATTCCGGTAAGTACGCCGGTTCTCTTCGGTGGACTCCACATCCACGCCTGAGAGTCGTTTCGTTATCGTCCCCGTACTCTCATCTGCTGCCAGAATCCCTTTGCCCTTAACGACCATTTTCTGTGCAATATCTTCCAATTCATGACTAAGATGATGGGTCATAAAACCTGTTCCTCCATTTCATTCGGTTACTTTTTCTTTGTTTCCGTTGTGTTGGTTCTAATTTAACCGAATGAAATGAATAGACCAAGTGCTCTGTTGGATTATTTCTCCTGTAAAATGCATTCAACGACCCATTGGCTGATAATTTCATCGCTGAAACAGGCTAAGCTCACAGGAAGCACTATTATCTCTGAGAGTGTTTAGGAAACATGGGCCTGATACAAGATGCTGAATCTGACTTATATTTATGAGAGTTTTTAAAAACAGGTAAAAAACATAACGTAATTGAATGGGCAACTGTTTATTAAATATATGTGATGCATCCAAAGTTTTTTTCGGTTTGACAGTATGTCTCCTTATTATTTCTTTGCGCCCTTTGCGATCTCTGCGTTTTCTAAATAGACTCATTATCTCTGGGAAATACCTCTCGTATTTAATATTTTTTGAGCGCATGAAAAAATTTTCGTTGGATCTCGGTAACATCGGTGCCCATCAGATCATCCTCCGCAAATTTTTCAAAGATCGGGGCTGTGTGAAGCAGTCAACCAAATCCATATAGAATAGATGTATAAATAAAATATCTCAAGGAGTGGCCCCATGACCGAAGCGACCGAACGGTTGATTTTACAGGCTCAACAGGCGGAGATCACCGAGTACCATATTTACAAAAATCTGGCAAAGTTCACCAAAGATGAACGCAACCGGCAGATACTGGAAGAAATTTCAGAAGACGAACTGGAACACTATGAATTCTGGAAAACCCATACCAGAAAGACAATCAAACCCAACAGATGGAAAATACGGTTTTATACATTTCTCGCCCGGCTGCTCGGTCTGACGTTCGCCATTCGTCTGATGGAAGCCGGGGAGGATCTGGCCCAGGATACCTACCATACGATCAGCATGGAAATACCTCAGGCTGCTGACATCGAAAAGGAAGAAATGGACCATGAGGACGAACTTATAGAAATGCTCGATGAGGAGCATTTGCAGTACGCAGGATCCGTGGTGCTTGGTCTGAACGACGCCCTGGTGGAACTCACCGGCGCCATTGCCGGACTCACTCTGGCCTTGCAAAACACCAGTCTGGTGGCTATTGCTGCATTGATCACCGGGATTTCCGCAGCGCTCTCCATGGGAGGGTCCGAATATCTCTCCACGAAAACCGAAGACGAAGGTGACCGAAATCCACTGAAGGCTTCTGTCTATACCGGAGTGGCGTATTTTTTTACGGTGCTCATCCTGGTATTTCCCTTCTTTATTGTAGTCAATCCGTTTCTCGGCTTATTATGGACCTTACTTAACGCCATTCTGATAATATTAATCTTCAATTATTATATCTCTGTAGCGAAAGCATATAATTTCGCCCGGCGATTCGGGGAGATGGTTGGTATCAGCATGGGCGTGGCGGCGGTTTCGTTCCTCGTCGGTCTGGGAATCCGTCATCTGCTGGGAGTTGAGGTGTGATCATTCTTTGTGGTTGACATGTTACAAACAACCAGCCACAGCTCCCAAGGAAAAATGAAGATTGATGTGTGACGAATGAAGAATCACTCCCCCACCCATCTTTTAATGCCTTCATGAAGATATTTCTTCTTAGTGAAATATCATTCGTGTCCATTCGTGTCCCGAAGGGATCCCTCTGGGATAATTCGTGGTTCTTCCCGTTCGGATTTATTCCCGGATATGTCCGTCCCCGATGCCGACCCATTTGTAGGTGGTGAGTTCTTCCAGTCCCATGGGACCCCGCGCGTGCAGCTTCTGGGTACTCACGGCAACTTCTGCCCCCAGTCCGAATTCCCCGCCGTCTGTGAATCGGGTGCTGGCATTCACATACACTGCCGCCGAATTAATGGCGTTGACGAACTGATCCGCATGATCCCGATTTCCGGTGAGAATACTGTCGGAATGCTCGGTGCCATGCTGTTGAATATGATCAATGGCGTCATCAACACTGTCGACCACTTTGACTCCCAGCTTCAAAGCGAGCCATTCGGTATCGAAATCTTCGGGGCCGGCAGAAACCACAGAAATCCCCCGGTTCGCCACATTCAGGATGGGGAAGGCCCGTGCATCTGCGTGTAATTCCACGCCGCTCTTCTTCAAGCGCCTGGCCACTTCCGGCAGTACACTCTCTGCCACAGTTTGATGTACCAGCAGCGTATCCAGGGCATTACACACACTCGGCCGCTGTACCTTGGCATTCTCGATGATGTCCACCGCGCGCTCCAGATCAGCAGACTCATCCACAAAGATGTGGCAGATACCGATGCCCCCGGTAATCACCGGGATGGTGCTCTGCTCTTTGCACAGTCTGTGCAGACCGGCACCGCCGCGTGGTACAATCATGTCTACGTACTCATCCAGTTTGAGCAATTCCGTCACCAGGCGCCGATCCGGATCCTCTATATATTGGAAACTGGTTTCCGGAAGTCCCACTTGTTGCAAAGCATTCTGCAGTACCTGCACCAGGGCCATGTTACTCCGGCGGGTTTCGCTCCCGCCGCGCAAAATAGCGGCGTTTCCCGACTTCAAGCAGAGGGTGCTGATATCAATGGTGACATTCGGCCTGGCCTCATAGATAACCCCAAGCACTCCGATAGGGATACGCCGTCTGCTGAGCCGCATACCGTTGGGCAGAGCGCGTTCCTCAATGACGGTGCCCACCGGATCCGGGAGGTCGACAATCCGCCGGGTGTCATCGGCCAGGGCCTGCACCCGCTCTGCATTCAGCGCCAGACGATCCAGAATCGCATCGCTGGCACCATGGGCCCGGGCATCTTCCAGATCCTGCTGATTCACCTCCAGGATGACCTGGGTCTGCTCCTCCAGTTCATCTGCGATTGCCTGCAATGCCTTATTCTTCTGCTCTGTGGAGAGAACAGCCAGCTTACGGCTGGCCTGTTTCGCCGCACGTCCCATCTGCTGTAAATCAGTCATATATTAACTCCTGTTCGGGTTTTACTACTATCAAATAGCACGCAGATGACACAGAAACTACA
>CAYPST010000178.1:0-4860 GCA_964413425.1 uncultured bacterium | reverse complement strand
GCGATGGACGGATGCCGATGAAACGGTGCCTGCCGGTATGATAGGACCTGTGCGGTTACATCGAATTAAATGAAGCTGGTATCGAAGGAGTTGAGAGAGGGTAATTCGCTATCAGCCGTTGGTAAGTTCTTGACATGGTTCTTTTCCAGTGGGACACCCAAGAAACCATTCTTCTCTTTCGGTTGGTAATAATGATCAACAGGAAAAACACAATACAGAGGAACACATAGTTATTATGAACCGAAGACGATTTCAAAACATTAGACGGTTCTACATTCCTATGCAGAGGATCGTGATTTTCATCATTGTTCTATGCTGGTATTTTGCCGTATTCCCCTTAGAGGGTTCGGAAATAACGTTAACGGATCTGCGCTGCGAATACCTTAAGAATCCGCTGGGGATTGATACTTTTAAACCACGCTTTTCCTGGATTATGCAAAGTGAAGAGCGTGGAGTCGGTCAGACCGGTTATGAAATTCTGGTAGCCAGCAGTCGGCGTTTACTGGCAGATGACACAGGAGATATGTGGAAGTCCGGGCTGGTGCAATCTGCGAAGCCGGTGAATATTGAGTATGCAGGCGAGCCGTTAGATAGCGATGAGGTGTACTACTGGAAGGTGCGCATTCGTGATCAGGATGGTGTGCTCAGTTCTTGGAGCCAGGCAGCGATGTTCCAAATGGGACTACTATCAGGAGATGACTGGCAGGGAAGATGGATCGGCGCAGAGGATCTCGGTAATCGAGCCCCGCTGCTTCGGAAAAAATTTATTTTACCAAAAGAAGTCGCTCATGCCTATGCCTATGTGACCGGGTTGGGTTTTTATCAGTTCTATCTCAATGGAGAGAAGGTTGGCGATCATGCCCTGGATCCTGCCATGACGGAATATCGCCGGCGAGTGTTGTATGCGACATTTGATGTGACGAATTACTTGCAGCAGGGAGCGAACGCTGCCGGATTCCTGTTGGGGGAAGGCATGGCTGCCATTACTCTGAGGGATTCCACTCGACACTTCAATCGGGCCAAGGAGTATCCGGGAACGTATGATTCTCCCCGGGCCGTTCTCCAGCTCAATATCACCTTCGCGGATGGTTCCACCCAGAGCATTGTTACTGACACGTCCTGGAAGACCTCGCGCAGTCCCCTAGTTTATCATCACTTCTTTGGAGGCGAAGATTATGATGCCCGGCTGGGACAACCAGGATGGACACAACCTGGGTTCGATGACCGGGATTGGACCCCGGCGGTGATTAAATCCGAACCCGGTGCGCTCCGCTCTCAATTGATTCCGCCCATGCGGGTGATGCAGACCTTGAATCCGGTGCGCTCGACTAATCCTGAGCCTGGAATTCATGTGTTCGATCTGGGGCAAAATATCGGCGGGTGGTGGCGGATTCACGTACAGGGATCCCGGGGAGTGACCCTGAAGATCCGAGGCGCTGAAACGCTGGATAACGAAGTCTTTCCCAAACCCCTGTCCGATACCTCCACCATCAGCCTGAACCGGCGCCACGGCGCAGGCGGATATTATCACCGGGATTGTCTTAATTATTATACATTGAAGGGAGACGGACTGGAAATTTACGAACCGCATTTTTTCTATACCGGCTTTCGTTATATTCAGGTGGAGACTGATCCTGACGTGACTCTCGATCAGCTGGAGGTTGAGGGACGGCTGGTGTATTCAGGTGTAGAACCGGCGGGTGATTTTTCATGCTCTAATCAGCTGCTCAACACCATCCATCAGAATACCGTCTGGTCAATCAAAGATATATTGCAAAGTATTCCGGGCAGTAATCCCCATTCAGAGAAATACGGCTGGACCGGGGATGCTCATTTATTTGCCGAACACGCTAACTATAATCTGCACCTGGCCCGGTTCTGGCTCAAATGGCTGAATGATCTCAGGGATGCCCAGGCCATTGTGGGGCACGGCCGGGTGCCGGATACGGTGCCCAATTATCGCATCCGGAAAGGGGCCGCCACACCCGCCTGGGGTGCGGTCTATCCCATTCTTTTATGGTATGTATATCAATACTATGAAGATGAACGAGCGCTGAAGGAGCATTACCCGGGGATTAAAGCCTGGTGCGATTATCTCACCTATACCGCCGAAGATGGCATCGTCTCCTGGGGCCGGGGGGATCATAAAGCGGTGAGTGTTAACGAGGATGGAGAACCCATGAGTGGCATCGGCTCCACCGGTGAGATCGTGCCGCTCACCTCCACTGCCTATTATTACAACTCCGCCAAAATCGTGGCTCAGGTGGCGAAAATACTGGGATATGAAAATGATTACCGGACATATGCATCCCTGGCGAATCGAATCAGTCGGGCATTTCACCGGGAATTCTTCAAACAGGAAGGGCATTATTATACCACCAGTGTTCAGCCTGAACAGTATTTTTCTCTGCAGACTAATAACCTGATTGCGCTGGATTTCGGCTTGGTGCCAGATGAAGAACAGGACGATGTCCTCCGGAAGGTGAAGGAAGATATTATGGAAACCCACCACGGCCATCTCACCACCGGGATTCTGGGCACCAAATCACTTGTGAAGGTCCTGCCCAATCAAGGCTGTTCGGATGTGATGTATCACCTGGCCACACAAACCGCTTATCCCAGCTGGGGATACTGGGTGACCCGGGGAGCCACCACCCTCTGGCAGGATTGGACCGGCTGGGATGATCATAATCATGCCATGTTCGGACCCGTGGATGAATTCCTGTTCAACCATCTGGCAGGGATTAAATCGCCGACCGATAAGGGAACCACAGTGGGCTTTAGGCAGGTGGCCATCTATCCTTATCTTCCGGCGGATCTCTCGCAGGTGGAGGCGTGGATTTCATCCGTTCGGGGAAACATTCGATCCGCATGGCAGAAAGAAGATAACAGTCTGATCTTCCGGATCACCATCCCGGCCAATGTGGAGGGGATAGTCACACTGCCGGCCGGAAAGACCGACGATATAATTATCCGTGAAAGCGGCACGGTTGTCTGGAAAAATGGCGCCTTTTTAAATCGAGTGGCAGGGCTGCAAGCAGCAGTGCGGACAGAACAGGGAGTGAAATTCACGGTATCCTCCGGGCGGTATACTTTTACTCTGCTGTAGCCGTAAACCGATAAATAGTTATCTGATTTTACAGCATATGTACTACTCAGGGAATAGAAGAAAAATCACTCGCCTTACAGTGAAGATTTGAGTATGCCTGTGGTACGATGGAGCTTTATAAAAAAGGCCTGCGTAGCGGATAGGATCTTATCTGTAATCTCCTGCAAATTACGAAGTACCGCAAGCCTGTTTTACACAGAAAATGCCAGTAGACCGAGCTCGTCAGATTGCGTTCGCACTGAATTGGATATTGAAACTGCTCATCAGCTATTTATCCATGGGCCATATACGCTTGTTTATCTTCACTTTACATTGCTGGTCAATGAATCAGATGATGCAGAACACAGATAAGACTACATTTAAAATATTTCAAGATATTAACACTTTGAACTAGTGCTTTTATTGTCAAAAATTTCGGATTTGGGAATGTGTTGCTTCCGAATGGCTAGTTCTAGAATATGGGATGGTGGGGTTTAGGCGACTTATTTCCTATACATGAGCCCATTTAGAAAACGCTCCAAAGGAGAGCCTTCGGCTCAAAGTTTGCGAAGGCCGCACCATAGGAAAACCTCTGGCCCAGAGAAAGCCTCGCCCCGCAGAGATGCTATCGGCAAAGAGTTCCTCCGAAGCCCCAAGGGGCCCCAATTGGGGGAGTCCTTCTGACCTTTAGGACAAAGAAAACATACAATATCACTAACTAGCTTAATAAGTATTGCACAAATTTGATAGACATAATTAATATAAGTCAGAATAAGCATCGTATATCAGGCTCATGTTTTCTAAACACTCTCATACATAGGATTTTAACCAGAGCATCAGAACTCACTTTCTGGAAGAGTAAAGCGATACAAGACAATATGAACTCAGGAATACAGCAAACAGGATCCTCTTATGCAATTGAAAAATAAACATCGACGGGTCGAGGGATTCCCCGCGCTTCTCCTCGGACTGCTGACATGGTTATTTTTCGGTGTGCCTTCGTCCCTCTATGCTGTAGAAACAGGATGGCCTGAGATCAAGGAAGAACACCGACCGTGGACGCGATGGTGGTGGCAGGGGAGTGCAGTGAATAAACCCACCCTTTCCACCTTGTTAGAAATGTACCACCAGATAGGATTGGGAGGGGTGGAAATTACCCCTATTTACGGGGTAAAAGGGTACGAAGACCAATTCATAGCATATTTGTCACCGAGGTGGGTGAAGATGTTCAATCATACTATTCGAGTGGCAGACAGTCTAAGCATGGGGGTCGACATGGCCACCGGGACTGGGTGGCCTTTTGGCGGCCCGGGTGTGGGGGACGCAGATGCCTGTGTGCAGGTGCGGTATAAAAAATATTCGCTCAAAACCGGTGCGCGCCTGCAGGAGCCGGTTCACTACATTCAGGAACCGATGGTGCGGGTAATAGGTACTCGTGCATATGATATTTCAAAGTTGGTTCAACCGATTGATGCTAATACACATCTTGATAGAATCGGAATCGAACAGGTCAAATTTGAGCGCTCGTTACCCCTCCAAGCGGTCATTGCCTACTCTAGTGAAGGGGAGGTGCTGGATGTGACGGAAATGGTGAACGGAGAACGCGAATTGGAGTGGGAGGCGCCAGAAGGATCGTGGCAGATATATGCAGTCTTCCAGGGATGGCATGGAAAATTGGTTGAACGTGCCGCACCCGGTGGCGCCGGTAATGTCATTGATGATGCCCTCGTAAAAAGTCAAATTGGCTGTTTTTCCAAAAATCGGTGCAAATG
>CAYPST010000177.1:0-4879 GCA_964413425.1 uncultured bacterium | reverse complement strand
TCGTCACGGGATCTCTTTGCCAAAGGCCTCGAAGAGACTCCCCCAACGGGATCCCCCGAAGGAGTCCCTTGGACCTTCTGGGACTTCGGAGCATCCCTTCGGGGCGAGGCGTTTTCTAAACAGACTCAATAGTAAAGGATTGAGAGAAAAAAGCAAAGAAGCCATCCCTGCCACGCCATACTTGGCGCAGTGGGAGGATCTGGGAGAATCAGTTGTTTCTGTGTCAATCTGTATGCTATCTTAATAATTATTAAGGTTAACTTTATCAGGGGAGAGCCGGATGATTAATTTTCTGAATTTTCTGAATGATATTCCAAAGGCTGTCATTATTATTGGAACGTTTATCGGTGTTTTCGTGTTAGGACTGGTCGATTATTCCATGGGACCGGAAATTGCCTTCTCCATTTTTTACCTCGTCCCCATCTCCATGATTTCCTGGTACGTTGGCAAAAAGTATGGGATCAGTTTATCTGTGGTCAGCGCTGTGGTCTGGTTGGTGGCGGATCTGGCATCCGGGCACATTTACTCCTTCGGGCTGATTCCGGTCTGGAATTCGTTGATGCGGCTGGGGATGTTTGCGTTTATAGCTGTACTGCTCACCGAATTGAGGAGGTATCTGGACGTCCTGCATCAGCGAGACCTGCAGCTGCAAAAGGAAGAAACGATTATTCAGACCTCACAAAAACTGACGGCGGTTCTGGCGGAGAACCTCACCCAGCAGAATGCAATGATCCTGAAGTGGATTGAAAGCCAGAAAAAAGAAGGCCGGGAAGTGTCAGAATCCGTGGAACGGGCCAGTAAGATTATCGGTTCTTCTCTCCATGTACTTACGGAAGTAAGTTTTGTCACCCCGTTCACTGAAAAGTCCCCCCGTGATATTGATGCTCATATGCAACGCTTGATCGATAAGCTGGAAGGAGTGCAGGATAGCTTCGAGGCCTATTATAACCAGGAAGAAGATTGACTGACAGCTCCCAGAGATAAAGCAGCTCCGGAGACTACTCCGGAAAATTCGGCTCAAAATCCGATGCATTCACCCATCCAGCAGGAATGTCCTCCCCTGCCATATAGCGTTCGTAGAAGTGACGAGTTCGGGTATCGGCATAGAGATATTCGTCGAAGACATGGCCTTCTCCGAACATCCGGGGATCCCCCTGATCTGTGAGCTCGGCGACTAACTGGTCTTGCAGCGCCTGCTTGAGCTCCTGGTACTCCTCCCCTGTCGCCAGGTTGGTCAGGCACTCGGGATCTTCGGCGATATGATAGAGCTCTTCCGCAGGGCGTTTGCCAAAGTTCCATTCCCAATACTTTCGGGTGTCCGGATTCTGGCGAGCCTCCAGGCAGACCGTTTTGGTCGGACTGCCGTCGCAGTTCAGGTATCCGGTCTCCGGATTCCCCGCCGGCCAGCGGGTGGGTTCGAAATTCCGGATGTACAGATATCCGCCTTTTATGATACCGCGGATAGGATAGCCCCAGTCATGGGGACGGCCCACGTCGTGCCGTTCCTTGCCGATCAGGACGTGATCCCGGTCCGGATTCACCACTCCGGCTTGCCGGGAGAGGAATATATCGGTGAGACTGCGCCCCTGAATGGGCTGCATCCCGGAGGCGGCTTCCGGAATATCGGCCAGCTCCAGGAAGGTGGGCGCGAAGTCGATGAAGTTCACAAAATCGTCCACAACCCGGCCCGGATTCCTGATGCCGTCCTTCCACATGATGGCCAGCGGCAGATGGTTGGAGTACTCGTACTCCTGTCCCTTGATCCGCGGAAAGGGCATGCCGTTATCGGCAGTGACGATCACCAGGGTATTGTCCAGTTCACCCTGTGCTTCCAGTAATGTCAGCATCCGCTGCAGATGGGAATCGAAGTATTCGATCTCGTAGGCGTAATCCAGCAGATCCGTTCGCACCGTTTCATTATCCGGCCAGAAGGGAAACACCCGGTCGATGTCCGATAGTTCCTTGCCTGCTTTGTTGATGCCCACCCCGTATTCGTACCGTCGATGCGGTTCTCGTCCGCCGTACCAGAAAGCAAACGGCCGGTTGTCTGGTTTATCGTTCAGAAAATCTCTGAAGTTGGCAAAGTAGTCGGTATTGGAAATGTGCTCCGCAGGAGGTTCTGTTGTGCGGGCATCGTAATCGGTGCCGGTCAGCTGCCGGGGCTTCCCGTCGATTTCCCCCGGCACGCCCGGGGCCCAGCCCTTGGCGGTGTAGCCGACATGATAATCGTGCTCGGTCAGCGTTTCTGCGTAGGTTGTGAATTTCTCCGGAAAATAGCACCAGTGATTCGCCGCCTGCTCCAGCTGCCAGGAATTCCGGCCCGTCAGGATACAGGCCCTGGAAGGAGCGCATTTAGCGTTTGGAGTGTATGCATTGGTGAAGAGAATACCCTCCTTCGCCACCCGATCGAATGCAGGAGTCTGTACCCAATCACAGCCGTATGCGCCCATGTGGGGATAGGAGGCGTCATCGGCGATCGCCAGCAGGATGTTGGGGCGCCGGGAAATAGATTGCAGTCCGCGGTTCCCGCACCCGACCAGCGCCACTCCGAGACCGGCACAAGCAGACGTCTTTAAAAAGTCGCGTCGATTCATAGCACATCCGTTGTCATAGAATTGTCAGTTTCATTTCAATAATTCCAGAAGATAGAAGCAAGTACCCATAAAATCGAGACACCCGGAGTCAGATGCAACGAATTTTCATAAGAATAGCACATGGATCCCCCTGGGGTGTGCTATTTCTTTACTCCAGAATCCCCACTTCGATATGACTGGGATGCTGCCGGGATCGATAGATTCGATTGCGCACCTTGATAAAATCTTCCGCATCGGCTTTGAATATATTCGGTACGTATGTTCCCGGATTCCGGTCCACCAGCGGAAACCAGGTGCTCTGAATCTGTATCATGAGCCGATGCCCGCGTTTGAAGGTATGGAGGATGTCCTGCAGCTCAAAGGAAACCGGGGTGATTTCGTTTGTCTCGAACGGCTCAGGATGTTCGTAGCTGTTCCGGAACCTGCCCCGAATCACCTCGCCGCGTACCAGCTGTTGCATGGCACCTTTATTCGGTTCTCCGGAGGCCGCGCCGTATCCTAAAACCTGGTTCGGATACACATCGATGATCTTCACGATGAAATCCGAAGCGGTGCCGGAGGTCGAGACATACAGATTTGCCTGAATGGGACCGGCCAGGGTGAGATTTTCTTTCAAAACATCGGTCTGATACACCAGTACGTCCGGCCGCCTGGCGGCGAATCGCTGGTCTTCGGTCATATAGGTTTTTTCCCAGTCGGTGGTGATTTTCGTGGTGTAGGGCACCGGATTGTTCGGATCACTGGTATACGCGTCATAGACTTCTTCGGTTACAATGGATTGTTCGAACGACAGATCCCCGTTCGCACGAAGATAGATTTTCCCGGCATTCAGATTTGCGGGGGGCCAGTCGTCGAATTCCCGCCATCGATTGGCACCGGTTTCGAACATCAGGGCTTCCGGAAGATACAGCGGCCCCCGGGCATCTTTGAGGAAATGTGTGAAGAAATTGAGATCCACGTGTTCCTGATAATATGCAGAGGCGGAAAACCCGAAGTGAGCGTCTCCCAGCAATTCTCCCGAAGTGCGGGTCCAGCCCCCGTGCGACCACGGGCCCATCACCAGAATGTTGAAGTTCGCCGGATTCTTTTCTTCGATGGATTGGTAGGTATGCAGCGGACCAAAGAGATCCTCCGCGTCAAACCATCCGCCGACAACCATAGTCGCCGCCGAAATGTTATTCAGATGGGGCAGGATGTTCCGGCGCTGCCAGAAGTCGTCATAGTTGGGATGTTCGACAATGCTGTTCCAAAAATCTATATCATCATGGAAATATGTTTGGTTGACATTTTTCAGCGGCCCCAGATTCAGGAAAAACTGATAACCGTCCGGCGTGCCGTGATCAAAGGAAGGCGGCCACCGGGTGGTCAGGCTGTCCCTGGGTTGGCCGAAGACCGAGAAAAAATTGAAGGCTAACGGGAGAATAAAGGCGCCATGATGATGCATGTCGTCCCAGAACCAGTCCGCAATCGGTGCCTGCGGGGAAACTGCTTTGAGTGCAGGATGCGAATTAATCATGCCGGCCGAACAGTAGAAGCCGGGATACGAAATTCCCCACATGCCCACCCGGGCGTTGTGGTTCTCGATATTCTCCAGCAGCCATTCGATGGTATCGTAAGTATCCGTGCTTTCATCCACATCGTCCGGTTCCTGCGTATCCGGTATATGCGGCCGCATGTTCACATACTCACCCCCGGACATAAACCGGCCGCGAACATCCTGGAAGACAAAGATAAAACCTTCTGTATCGAAGGCCTTATGCGGGCCCAGCTGCCCCGGATATCGATCGGCACCGTAGGGTCCCACATTATAGGGAGTCCGGTGCAGAAGAATAGGATATGATGTCGTATCCGCGTATGGGATATACACGGAAGTGAACAAAGTAACTCCATCCCGCACGGGGATGCGGTATTCATATTTGGCATAGTGGGATCGAATATACTCCGCGTGGTCGGTTCCCGCTGCGAAAAGATTCGAACCAGGAAACAGGAGAATGATGACCGAATAGATAACACGTCTTCGCATAGTCTTCCTCTGGTTTATGGGTAAGTAGAAGTGAAACATAAACATGAAACATTTTTCTTCAAACCGCTAAAGCCGGTGTACTGATGAGACTGTTTTGAAAACGCCTCGGAGAGATCCTCATGAGACAAAGAAAATGTAAGTTTTCACCTCCCCGAGAACGGCGTCGGGACGTTCCGCACCTATTCGGTGAAAACACACATTTTCTAGGTCGGGGTTTTCCCTAAGTACAGCGATACTTCGCGAAGCTCGTATCGCTCAACTT
>CAYPST010000176.1:0-4897 GCA_964413425.1 uncultured bacterium | reverse complement strand
GGAGGTGAACACGTACATTTTCTTTGTCGATTGAGCGATTTATTTCCATAAATCGCTCAATTTGGGTCATACTAAATGTCTCAATACTACTCATCTTCACATGGATTTGCAAGGGCCGTCTAAAATCTGAGGGGATAATTGTGCTGATATTCGAAAAAAAATCGGATTTATATCAAAGTTTTTCACAGATGCATTCTTCATTTTGTCCACCCAGCGCTACACTGCACCCGCTCTCCGCATCTCCAACTATAAATCAGTGGCACACAGAAATGCTGCCGGGTCCGGCAGGCGATCTCGCCCCGGCATCTGCGTATTGGTGACCTGACTGTCCAGAACCAATTATTATGCGGTTTGAGCAGCGAGAATATATGAGTTACCGGGGCGGGGAAAATCAGCCGATGCGTTAATAATTAGACATCGAAATCATCTGCGCCCAGCGATTAGTGGCACCCTGATGATCAATGGCGCAGGGCCGGAGATGCATATATGAGGAAATCCGTCAATTCTCACCACCACTACCACATCTCCGGGAATGAAGTTTATCCAAGGTCTGTATCAAACAATACCATCAGAGAGCGAGACGCACAGCCACCACTCCTCGCCAGGAAACAAAAATACAACACCTATATAGGGAATCGAGAATTAAGTATCAGCCCCCCGGTTCCTACCCGAATTCACGATCAGGATCGGGAGTATAGGATTTGTACCATTCGTATTGGCCGCCATAGGCATATTGGATGGTCCGTTTCAGCAGATCCTCAATCTCCTGTTCACTCATCGGTTCGAAATTTCTGACCGTCTCGATGTTCTCCGTCAGCATCTCCATGGATTGCATGCCCGAACAGACCGTGGAAACCGGCAGGGTCAGGGCGAACCGGAGTGCCTCCTCCGGAGTGACGATGCCCTCCTGATGCAGTCTGCCTCCGCCCAGAGTCTTCATGGCGATTACGCCGATATCTCGCTCCACCGCTTCCGGAAGCACGTTTTTCGAAAAGCTCAAGTAGTGTTGATCCAGGACATTTACCGGCATTTGCACCGTCTCCCAGTCAAACCCTCTGTGGATCATCTCCAGATGAATTGCAGGGCGATAATGGCCGGTGAATCCGATGTGTTTTATCTTCCCCTCTTCCTTCGCTTGCAATGCGAAATCCAGAACCCCGGATTCATAGATGGCGTCCACCTCCCACTTCTCATCCAGCTCATGGAATTGCCAGACATCAATCACGTCTGTCTGCAGCCGCCTCAGGCTGTCCTCCAGATGATTCCGGGCATGTGCAGGGGTTCTGCCGTGATGCTTGGTCATGAGTATCACCTTATCGCGGTAGCCGTCCCGCAGCGCCTTCCCCATCCGCTCCTCGCTACGCCCGCCGTGATAATGCCACGCGTTATCGAAGAAGTTGATGCCTTCGTCGATGGCGGTCCGCATCATCCGGATGGACTCCTGTTCTGACAGCCGATCCACGCCTATTGCCGAACCGCCGATAGTGAGCACCGATATCTCCAGTCCGGTTTTTCCCAGGCGTCTGTAAGGAATACCGTTTCTTGGTTCAGCCAGAGCAGGCATACCACCGAGCGACCACGCCGCGGCAGACGCAGCAGTTAATCTGATGAATTCTCGTCGGGAGAGAGTCATGATTTACTCCGTTGGTTGAATTACACTGACATTTAATTGTTACTTATAAAGTAATATTTATTTGCTTCATAACAAACGTATTTTTGGATCCAGCCGAGCAGTGTACCTGCACGAAAGGCCAGAAAAGTTTGTTTCCCGGTTGCCCGGTAATGAGCGGCTGCTGCTTCGATCAGGTGCCGGCTGTTATAGAGCTCGTGGCTTGATCCCAGATCCTCCCATTGATCGCCGGGTTCGACCCAGGGAGCCGGGAGATTGTCAGGAGCGATGGTCCGTCAGGTGGTAAGATATCCGTCCTCCTCCTGACCGGTAATGATCTTGCAGACATCCGTATCATCGCCCTCTGGTTGTTCCTGCCATCTGGCCCCCGGCGATTAGAAAGTTATCCATCCGTCCTTCTTCGCGGCACTTTTCAAACGCATACCTGATAGTGGTGCTCTAAATGGTTGTAATTTTTGGCAGCCAGAATTCGTCGGTGAGGTTGGCATGAATGCTGTTCACCAGGGACATCGGATATTCATCGAGGGGTTCAGTCTGCTCCGCACATCCGACAAACAGATTTATGATTATGACATAGGGTACCGGTCTCATAATAAACCACCTGTTTGGGTTATTTCTTGTTCGTAATGATGTATGAGCCCGGAGAAGTCCCCGCGTCTCTAACCGAGGATATTCCAAAATCTGTTCGAAATACCATTTAAATTGCCGTTGTTCTTAATTTTATGGCAGACAACATACTTACTGGAGAACCTTAAAGACAGTCAGGGCACCCATGCACATAGTGAGAATCCCGATGACAATTCTTAAATTATCTTCGTTCGCTTTGTTGACGGCAAAGACCGAGAACGGTACCGAAATGAGGGCGCCGGTACACATGGGGATCAGAATTCTCATGGTAATATGTCCGCCTTTGAACAGAAAGAGACTGACTGCCACCATACAGGTAAACGCTTCTGCAAAGGAGGTGATACCTACCGCCGCCTTGCCCCGGACTCCGCTCAGGATTTGTCCACTGGTAACCAGCGGCCCGTACCCACCTCCGCTGACGGCCTTGTTGAAGGATGCTAAACTGGACAAACTGAGCATTTTCCAGTTCCGGTATTCAATCATTTTCCGGGACAGTAGCACCACGAAAAAACCGGCCAGAAAGATAATACTGCCAATAAGCATCTTCAGAAAGTCCTCAGGCACGGACATAGCCAGAAAAACCCCGACAGACACCCCGGCGACACTTCCGGCTGCAAGCAGCAGGGCCGGTTTCAAATCCGCACCCCGGATTCTGAAATCCACGTTTCTGATATCGTTATGGAAAAATGCGGCGGTAAACCCACTGAACAATTCTGAAAACAAAATGGTGGGCACAATATCAGACGGCTGATACCCAATCAACAACATCGTCGGAGTCAGAATAGTCCCGAAACCCATTCCCAATCCGCTGTCAATAAGCTCACATATAAAACAGACTCCCAATAAAAGCATGGTCTCTCTTGGGTCGAGGCCACCATACAGCACAGCAGCAGAGCCAAATAACATCAGTATGGTCGCGATCCAGACGATCCCCTTATTTGGGTATGTCATAATAATATAATCCGATGACTGAAATTGTATATATAGTGGTTACAAAATGTACATCCAGAAACAAGTGTCTTTTACATTAAATTTAAAATCGATAATCTAACCATAACTCGAATGCTGCCAGAGATGCTCGCCTCGTTTCCATCCGGTATGCTCTCTTATAAATTTGCGGTTCACGGTCCCCCTCGAGCACATTCCGGCCGTGCAGGCCGAGGTTACATAAGACTCAAGAATGAAATGAGAGATACTCCCACCCGATGAATTCTCATACCTCGCCAATGTTCGCGGTTCTGACTCTCGATATCATCTTCCGGCAATTGCACGAGATTCGATTAATTCCGTCGTGCCCTGGACTGTTTCTTTCTGTAGAGAGAAACAAACAAGCCAAAAATACATCCTACCAGGAATGTTATGAACAACAGTAATGCCCGAGGCGTTGCCAGGGTGAAGAATAAGACATGGGTTTCCACAACTTCCGTATTCTGGAGCACCAAAAAAAGAATGAGAACAGCCAGGATTAATAATACAATTACTTTCCAAAGTTTGATGGAGTTCGATCCCCCATTTTTGTATGCATCCCTCTGCTCTGTTTATACGCTTACCTGGCAATTCAGCAGAACCTGATGATGTGCTGAATCCAGATTGTTCGGATTGGTGAGATAATTCAGCTGAAATCCCGCTGCACTGCTATAGAACATATTATACCCGACAATCAACAGCGTTGAGCCTTCCGAACCAAACCAGCCGGGCTTCAGAGTTAACTGATCCAGACGAAGGAGGATCTGGGATTTCGCAGTCATTCCATATCCGGCGGTAAGGTAATATCCATTTCCCGTCATTTCCTCTTCAGCATCTAACATATGGACAGTTTTTCATGTTCCTTGCGGGTTCTGTGCCGTCGGAGCGGCCGGATTTTCCCGGAGGTCCGACGGAATCCTACGGAGGATCTCTTCGCGGGAACCGGCGCCTCCCACGTCTTTTTCCATTCAAATAAAAACCCACCCAGGTTATTCTTCCCGGGTGGGCTTATCTGTCGGAGCGGCCGGATTTGAACCGGCGACCCCTACACCCCCAGTGTAGTGCGCTAACCGGGCTGCGCTACGCTCCGTTTGCAGTTACATGAATATAATACAATTTCCGTATCTTCACACCTGCTAATTTCTCACTGGAGGTTCTTTTCGTTTTCTCCTGAAGTATCCATATATCTCCATATACCATATACCCCATCATTCCGCCTCATCGAGAAGTTCCAGTATCTCTCTCAACTCATGCTTTAACTGTTCAATGCTCTTGCGTATGGTGACCATGTCCGGTTTTCCGTCTTCTCTGTTGTCACTCCGTTTCCACTTCGCCAGCTGTTGCCGGGCGCCTTCGATGGTATATTTTTGATTATATAACAAATCTTTGATTTGGAATAAGAGTTCAATGTCGCCGTCCCGATAGGTGCGATTGCCTGCCCGGTTTTTCGATGGCTCTAACTCGGAAAATTCCGTCTCCCAGTACCGCAGCACATAGGGTTTTAATCCGGTGATTTCTGCCACCTCTCCGATGGAATAATAGAGCTTCTTTACCGGCTTCGATTTATTCATAGCGCTCTAACAGAGTAGATTTCACTATTTCAACAATGACTTTATATGTTACCACCTGATTTCCGGGTTATCAAGTATTACTTGAAGCGATCGCCAGATTCTC
>CAYPST010000175.1:0-5385 GCA_964413425.1 uncultured bacterium | reverse complement strand
GGCCGGCGCCGGTTGCTTTGAGAAATGTTCTTCGTGAGAGTGATGATGTCATGAGCCATGTCCTCTGAAAGTTATGATTTGATAAGGTATGTTATCCTCAGTTATAAGAATATCCACATTGGCTATTCTGCCATATTTAATATGTATAAATTACCGGGGAAATAGCAGTGGTTTTTCATCTATACTCAATTTGCATGTCTGCGATTGGAATCGAGCACGGAGTCTCAGACCTCACTTTCTTCCGCATACCAGGTGATATTCCGAAAATTCAATAATGATTGAGGTGATGAGTTTCTTATTCGTGGTGATTCGTGTCATTCGTGGTCTTCTTCGTATCACAGTCAATTCTACCGTGTCTCCTCCATGGTGCCCACGAACCGCCGTGCGACCCGCCGGGTGAATTCGTAGCTGTCCTGCCGGGCGGCTTTCATTCGTGTGAGGGCCGGGCGGGCGTCTTCGCCCATCTCTTCCAACACCAAGGCCGTGTGGTGCCGCAGTACATGATTCCTGTGATCCATATTCTCCAGCAGGACCGGCAGGGCGTGTTCCGGACGCCCCAGCAAGGCTGCCCCCCGGGCGGCTGCGGTCCGAACGCCGCCATTTTCATCACCCATTGCGTGCCGGAGGTCCGGTAAGACCGACCTGGCGTCCTGTCCCAGATTCCCCAGTTTTGTCGCCGACCAGTAGCGCACAGAAGGCACAGCATGACGCAGTCCCTCCACCAGGTCCGGGATGGCGGCTCTCCCCCGCTCTCCCAGCAGCATGATCCGCCGGATCTGTTCGATGAGATCAGCATTCTCCTCCTGCCGCAGAATGGCATATTTGCTGCCATACTTCCGGCCGAGCCGCTCCAGCTCCGGCTCCGGAATCAGGCCCATATCCCTAACTCGGTGCACCCAGTCCAGATGCTTCCTGCGCAGGTCAAGAAGTATTCTCTGATACGCATGCTCACCCACAAGATTGTGTATTTCGTACGGATCTTTTTCAAAATCGTACAATTCCTCCGGCGGCCGGTTGGGCTGAAACATGCTGGCCTGGATGGCATTCAGCTCTCCGGCCGCATACAGCCGGCGCATGGTCTGGACGATCTCCTTGCCGTCTTTATACTGATTGGGCTGGGCATGAGACCGCTCCGGATAATAATTCCGGATGTATTTATATCGCTTCGTTCGCACGCAACGGAGGTTATCAACGGTCTCATCACACCGGTGCCGGGTAGCGACGATATGATCCCTGGGCGGAGTCTCTTCGTTAAAAAGGGGTCTGCCGTGCATATGATCCGGCACGGGCAATCCGGCAATGTCCAGGGAGGTGGCCGAGATATCTATGTGCTCCACCAGATCGTCCCGGACGGACCCCGGTGAGAGTATGCCCGGCCATCGAACTATCAGCGGAATACGAATGCCCTCATCGTAAAGAAACTGTTTTCCCCGCACGTGGCTGATGCCGTGATCCGTGAAAAAGAACACCACGGTGTTGTCCGCCAGTCCTTCATCGTCCAGTCGCTGCAGCACCTCGCCCACCTGCTGATCCATCAGGAGAACGGCGTTGAGATACCGGGCCCAGTCTTCCCGAATCACCGGGTGATCGGGGTAATAGGGCGGAAGCGTAACATCAGTAGGATCCACCGGTTCCGGCACTTCTGCACCCCGGTTCTTGCCGCCGTTCAGCTGGTACTGGGCGAAAAAAGGCTGCCCCGGGGCACGATCGCTCCAATCATCGGAATCGTAGACATCCGTATCCCAGATGAAGTTATAATCGGTCTTCCCCAGTTCCACTTCGCCCGAAACGTTGCTCCGCTTTCTGCCGCCGTTGACCGTGAAGTATCCCGCTTCCTGAAAATATTCCGGGATCAATTTGACGGGTTCGGGCAGCCGATAGCTGTCCCAGTAGATTTCTGCTCCCCGCCCCTTGCCAAAATCGCTCTGGCTGCGGTGATTCTGCGCCCCCAGTACACTCTGATACATCCCAGTAATGAGTGCCGACCGGGCCGGAGAGCAGACCGGGGAGGTGACAAAGGCATTCTCAAATTTCACCCCTTCCGCTGCCAACCGGTCGATATTCGGGGTTTCGATAGTGTCCTCACCGTAACAACTGAGATGCAGCGAGGCATCCTCTGCCAGAATCCAGAGGATGTTGGGATGGGAATAACGCTGTGAAATTCCCAATACTCCAGCATTCGCTGCCAGAGGAATGACAAATGCTCCCTTGCTGAATGTGGTCAGGAAATCCCGACGACTAAATTTTCTTTGTCCATTCATCACGCTTTTCCTTTGAGGTCCTCGACACAATTACTGTTATACCCATCAGATCTCACATCCCCTCTTTTAATCTGGTCGGCAATCGAAGGGAAAGTATATATCAAGTCCACCAATACTCGCCCGATACATTCGCAACTTCCCGTAAGGAGCAATCGATAAATAAAACCTCGTCCGGGCACCATACACTCCAGACGAGGTTTCTTAGTTCTGCATCCTTTTTCACAGGGATCCGACAAACAGTTCTCCCGGTGTTTAGAAGGTCGCGATAAGTGAAAACCTATTCACTCCTTCAAATACCTCCATGGCGGAATAGGAATAATTAATGCCGAATGTTGCGTTCCCAATTTCCGGTGTTAATCCGAATCCAGCGCTAAGTCCACCTAAATCTCTGTTATGTTCATAGCCTCCTCTTACTGAAATAATACCTAACTGATATTCAGCACCAAAATTCACGCGTTCGGTAAAGTTATTCGGGTGCAGAAATTCAGATGCAACCATCAGAGAGGTTTTCTCCGAGTGTCCGGGCATTATAACATCCAGCAGGTCAATCGCCACTCCGGACATGAACACTAACGGCAGCTGTGCTGAGACCTCTTCATACTGTGCTGCGGAGGAAAAGTTGCGAATTGCCATTGCGAACTGAAAACCCTTGTAGCCGGTATCAAATTTCATGCCGAAATTGAGTGTCAGTTTCCGCATCTGATTCTTCTGTTCACCGGTATCAAACTCCGTCGTACCCAGCGTCTGTCCGACATACTGTATCTGACCACCCATGGAAAACTGGTTACTAATCTGTCTGGCATAGCTGAGTCCCACGCCGAACGCACCGATATCCATTAGCCCCACTTCCCGATAACCCTGAGGATCCGCAGCGCTCAGGAGCTGCGTCTGGGTAATATCGCCGTAGTCAACGTTCAGCACATTAATGCCAAAAGATCCAATGGTCCCGAAGCGTTTCACCACCGCAGCGGCGGTATAATTGATATCTGCAATCCACATGGTATTCGAGAGGAACGTGCTTATGTTGGAAACCTGTGCGATACCTGAGGGATTATAAAAGACGCTCTCAGCACCCGTGCCAATTGTGGTGAAAGTATTCCCCAGAGATGCCGCGGTCGGGGACACCCCCACTTTTAAGAAGTTCATCGTGCTCTGACCAACTTTCTCCAGCCCCACCTGTGCCTTGCCCGTATTCACCGCACAGACAGCCGTGAGCACCATAATAATGGTAAACTTAATTATTTTCTTCATTGTCAAATTCCTCCAGCTTCCTTTTTAACCGATTATCTGGCAACCACAAACTTGCGGTAAGCCACGCTTCCTTTTTGATCCGTAAATGTGGCAATATATACTCCGCTGGAAATAACCTGATCGCTTTCTGTAATCATATCCCAGCGATATGAACCGGCGTTTACCGGACTATCATGAATTATCTCCTGCACATGATCGCCATCTTCGGTGTAAATATTAATTTCGCAAAAAGCCGGTAAATTAAAGAAGATAATTCCACGGAAATCAGTCCACCCCTGCGCCTCTACTCTCGGATCATTGAGATTATATGGATTCGGCGCAATCTGAATGTCCGTCAGCATTTCAGTGCCACCCCTGGGGGGTTCGATGGACTCAGGTGTCGGTATGAATACACGATTGCTCCATAATTTCTCCCCTCGTACGCTGGGAAGGGCATTCATGTTATTCTCATCCACTTCGAGGGCAGCCTGCACATAATATGTATAGGAGGCACCAAACTGGACATTCGTATCTTCGAAGGTATGTTCCTCGGCTTTATCGCCTGGACCTGTTGTATGAACAACCCGATATAAGGCGGTATCCAGTTTCGATTTCCGCCGCAGAAGACGATACCCGGCAAAATTAGGAAGTGTCTCGGCATCCGGATCGGCCCAGGTAATGGTGGCATTATCCGGAAATCCTTTGACCTCCATGGATGGCGGCCGTGGCGCACCCGGCACCCCGTAGTTATGCTCGTAATTCCACCGGGCGTGATACATGGCTTTTTGCACTGAGTCGATTCCTGTACTCAACCAGAGATCCTTGATGATATCCTGTTCGGAAGCACCCTCCGGGAAAACAAAATTCGACGGGAAATATCCGGTGTTCGGATCCGGAAGATTCGGCGGCGGCTGTAATTCGCCTGCTATCATCTTTCTTCCAATTTCGGTGGCTTTTTGAATGCTTAAGCCCGCCACGCCAACCGCATACACCACATGGATTTTCTCACCATCTTCAAAAGTATAGGGTCCCAGGGTAGCGAATTCGTTCCGCGCAGTACCGGAATAACCCAGCCCGTTACCGATAGCCGTAAAATCATCCGAACCAACTTCATCGGTGCCAATCTGGTGAAATGTTCCGGCAGGAGCGTCGGGGTCAAGCGGGGGGGTGGCTCCGCCGGCAACCGCATCGTACCAATCCGGGTTATTTATATCTACCCCATATCGTGAGCGGGGTTCCGGTATACCGATCTTCGGAGCATAGGCCCGAAAGGTCACTTTGGGCTGTAACGGATCGTCAACATCGTTTGCCGGATCCGTATAGGGAGTTTCCGAGACATGCAGAAATCCGAAAAATTCATTGCGGATACTGATTAATCGCCCCTGCTGATCGAATGCCGGGTTGCCCATGTTATCGCCGCTCACTCGGGGATCATCAGCATGATAGGTATAAAATACCCGCTGACTATCGCCGGGCGCTGCTCCGTAATAATGTGCCCATCGGAAATTCGGCCCCTGATCCCCGGGAGACGGTTGACTTCCCCAGGCCTGTTCGTAATCAGCGGTTCCCATACTGACAGAGATATAAAAGTCAGTAAGAGTTCCTCCACTGACATTGGTAAAGGTCATATCGTTAATTACATAATCATCGTGGTTCTCCTGGCTCCAGGCATAGACATTACGTTCTACCTGAACTCCGATGGCAAATTCATTCGTTACCGACACCACCTGATCA
Source organism: uncultured bacterium (assembly GCA_964413425.1). GTDB lineage: Bacteria > Fidelibacterota > JAANXI01 > JAANXI01 > JAANXI01 > DATFLS01. The sequence continues at coordinate 160 of CAYPST010000175.1, read as the reverse complement.
GCCGATCCTACCATTTTTGACGGATCCACTTCACCGATAGCATCTCCTTTATACTGCTTTTCGTTAACCAAAGTGCTCGGGTATCCATACCGGACATAACTCTTTTGTGGCTCAATAATCGTACCGGCCGAATTAAAGGGAGATTGTAATCCACACACGA
>CAYPST010000174.1:0-5423 GCA_964413425.1 uncultured bacterium | reverse complement strand
AGGGATCTCTTTGCCGAAGGCCTCGAAGAGACTCCCCCAACGGGATCCTCCAAAGGAGTCCCTTGGACCTTCTGGGACTTCGGAGCATCCCTTCGGGGCGAGGCGTCCTCTAAATAGACTCATACCTGGATATTGATAAACGAGTAACTGCGATATAATGGCGACGACCACAGAAACAAAAACCCGCATCGGCGAACTGCTTGTTAATAAGGGCATTATCAGCAGGGATCAGCTGGCAAAAGCGCTCGCTATTCAGGAGCAGGAGCCCGAAACGGCCCGTCGGCGCCTGGGGAACATCCTGTATCAGGATCTGGGACTGGATCGACATAGAATTATGCAGGAGATCTCCCAGTTATATGCTTTCAGTGAAATCGGGGTTGAGGATGACGCCATTTCCGCCACCCGCATCGAATTCATCCAGAATCTGCTGGAGGATATTCCGAATGATATAACGGACCAGATGGTCCATTACAGAATGATTCCCTACGAAGAAAAGCGGGGCCATTTGCTGCTTGCTGCCGCTGACCCCACAGATCCCAATATCGCCGTGCTCGCCTCCCAGTTACCATTTAAACACTACGAAATCGCGTATTGCCGTCTGGAGATCCTGGATCAGATTATCGAACGAGTCTATCATCAAAAAAACGAATTTCTGGATCTGCTGGATGAATATACCGAAACAGAGATTCCGGAGACTGCGGAAGAGGAAATTGATAAAGAGGAGCTGGATGCCGAAATCAATCAGAGCATGTTGAACTCTCTGATTGAGGGCATGTTGATTGAAGCGGTGCGCCAGGATGCCAGTGATATCCATCTCATTCCGGATGCCGGTAATAAGACGAACATCCATTTTCGAATCGATGGCAAACTTCAGCTCTGGCATACCCAGGAGGGAGTCAAACCCGAAGCCATTGCCGCGGTGGTGAAAGATAAATCCAGGAATGTGGACCGGTTCGAGCGCGATTCCTCTCAGGACGGGTTCATTCAGCGGGTTATAGACAATCACCAGATCCGGTATCGCGTCTCTATCATGCCGATTGTGGGGCAGGAGTTCAATCGCAAATTCGAATCGATTGTCATCCGGGTCCTGGACGACCGCAAAGTAATCACGGATCTTAACAAACTGGGATTACAGCAACAGGCGTTTAACGATTTTCTCAAAGCGATTACCAAGCCGTCCGGGATTGTGATTATCACCGGCCCCACCGGGAGCGGGAAATCCACCACCCTGGTCGCCGCGCTCTACTACGTCATAGAGCCAACCCTGAATGTACTCACGGTGGAAGAACCGGTGGAATACCTTATCAAGGGTGCGCGCCAGTTGAAGATCAGTGATCATATGTCGTTTGATCAGTCCATGCGCGGAATACTCCGACACGATCCGGATATCGTGCTGGTCGGCGAGATCCGGGACCTCAAGACTGCCGAGATCGCCATCAAATTAGCCAACACCGGGCACCTCACCTTTTCTACACTGCATACCAATGATGCCCCCAGTGCCGTCTCCCGATTGTACAAGATGGGCGTGGAACCGTTTTTGATTGCGAATGCAGTCAATCTGGTGATGGCCCAGCGCCTGGTGCGGAGACTCTGCGAACACTGCAAGGAAGAATATACGGACCTTCACCCGGAATTGCCCCGAAGCCTGGGATTCACAGACGAAGAAATCGAAACCACGACCTTCTATAAGGCCGTGGGCTGTAACAAATGCCACCAGGGCTACAAGGGCCGGGCGGCTATAATGGAAGCACTCTATTTCGCCGCGGAAATCCGCAATGTTATCCTGGAATCGGGGACCAATATTGACGAGGAAAAAATTCGCAAGCTCGCCGTCAATAAAAATGGCATGCTCACCCTGCGGGCTTCAGGACGCGAACGCATTAAAAATGGCATTACAACCCTGGAGGAAGTGTCTGCCATTACCATTGAAGATTAATCAACCCTTTGATTGGACTTGCGCAACGCCCAAAAAATTACGAAAGCCTTAAAAAGAGAGTAGTGAGCGGTGAACCAACCACACAAAGAAAGCCAGTCTTTCGCTGTCAAACGAGAAATTCTGGTCGAAAATCCTCCTGTCCTTCTGCAGAATTTCAACAGGGAGGATATTACAAGCTTTCTCGATGTCGGCGTTATTGAGCGGTACAGCCTGGGCGACCCCATTATGAAAGAAGGAGAAATCGGGAACAGCGCCTGCCTGATTGTCTCCGGATTGGTCTCTGTCTGGAAGTATAATAACATGATCGTGACGTTAGACGCCGGCGAATTCATCGGCGAAATGTTTTTGTTCAACCAGTCGCGCCGTATTGCGAATGTTCTTGCAGAAGAGCAAACCCTCATTTTGCGGTTTCACCGGAAAGCAGTCCTTGATTACTTCCGTACGAAACCCGAACGGCTGTTCAAAATCTTCATCATGAATATCATTAATATTCAGCAGCAAAAAATTGAAGCCATGGATAAAAAGATTATCACGCTGCAGGAGAAACTGAAGCAAGCCACAATGGAAAGGGAATAAGGAAAATCAGAAAAAATCCGATATTAATAATAAGCGTGTTTAAAAAACAAGCGTCCGAGACAACATGTCGAACCTGACTTCTGGTTATTATGCATCTAAGATAGACGTCAAATGTATGACGGTATGTTGGCAGATATATGTTCAATTGTCTTTGTCCCGTCGTCACGGGATCTCTTTGCCGAAGGCATCCCTTCGGGGCGAGGCGTTTTCTGAACAGACGCAATAATACAAACAAGATCAACAAAGATGGTGACAGGTGATGGTTGATACCTCCGAACTGTTCATGGTACTGGGAGCGATCGTCATATTCTCCGTCGCCGTAATAAACGTGAATCATGGCATTGCACGGAATGAGCTGCTTATGGTGGAAGCCGAACTCGAATATACGGCAGTCGCGCTGGGACAGGATTTAATTGATGAGGCGCGGGTGAAAGCATTCGATGAAGCGTGTGTCTCCTCGGCTCCGTCGCATATCCCATCAGGATTCACCAGTGCGGACGAATTTGGCGGGGCGAATGACGGAGAAACCTATCCTCAATATGACGACTTCGATGACTACCACGGTTTCACACGCCAGGATACCACTGTGCACGGTATTTACACCACCACCGCTGAGGTAATATATGTCACAGAAGACAACCCGGAAACCAGCGCAGGCGGGAAAACATGCTTTAAGCGACTCAATGTATTCGTAACCAGTCCCTTCCTGTCAAATGCGGTGACTCTGAGTTATTTAAAACCGTATTAATGCCGGAGGAAAAATCAGTCCGGTGATACGAAAGGTGATAACCATCAACCCTGTATCCGTCGTGAAATCACGGCGCTGAAATATCGAGGCTTATGAATATAGGAATTGTAGGCAGTTTCGTTACAGCGGGAATTTTATTGGTATCATTACTGTCACTGCGCCTGAGCTTATTCCAAAATGCCACCCAGAGCACCCTCTCACTCATGTGTATGCAGAACGTGGAGACGATCTCCGAAATTGTTGAACACGATTTCACCAAAATCGGGTATGGGACCAGCACAAATGTTATTACAACGGCTGATTCGAATCGGGTGACGTTCCTCAGTGATATCAATGATGACGGAACCCTTAATACGGTGACCTGGCATTTTGACCCGGATGTACCAATTCCGGCAACTTCGAATCCGGATGACCGCGCGCTTCGGAGAATCCTGGATGGCGATGTGAACGATATTCACTTAACAGTCACATCCTTTTCGCTGGATTATCTAACAGCGAGAAGCACGGCAACAACCAATCCGGATTCCATTCGCCAGCTCCGCGTTACCGTAATCTGCCAGACCCCGGAAGCTTACAGAGGGCGCTACGCACAATCGTCCTGGGAGAAGACATTCATTCCCATAAACTTCTACCTTGAATAGCAAGGTAGAAATAGAACTGACGGAGGATTAACGAATACATGGGCCGCGCATCACTACTCCTGGTGACCGGGATGATCATCATCTTCGGAATGGTGCAGATGGGCATCAATGATAAAATCTCCGTTGCCAAAGAACGTTCCTCGGAGTATTTCGAACAGATCCAGGCAAGAAATATCGCCAATAGTTTGGTGGAACGGGGAATACGGGAAATTAAAGATAACCTGGCCTGGCGAACCGGGATACAAGAGAATGCTTATTTATCGGGAAGCGGAAATCTGCAGGTTTTCGACGCCGGCACCGACTCGTCACTCGGTCCTAATGAGCTGCTACTCGTCAGTACCGGCACAGTGGGCAATACCACCATGAATGTGGAAGTGCGGCTGTGGAGAACGTCTTTTTCCAAGTACTCCTATTTCACCGACCGGGAGCCCGGGATATATTTCATTACCGGGGACACCATCAAGGGGCCTCTCCATACGAACGGAATCCTGCACATTTCCGGACGGCCTGTTTTCACCGGGAAAGTGACCAGCCCCAATATGTGGAAGGGCAACGGAGATCCGGAATTTCTGGGTGGGTCCGCTTTTGGTTCGCAGAACGTAAATCTGCCAACCAACCTGGATGACTTAAAAAATGCGGCAACGTCCGGAGGGCTCCAATTAGATCGAACTTCCCGGGTCGTATTCCAGGCGGATAGCACCATCGATGTCTATGAATGGTCCGGCGGCTGGGGTTGGTGGGGCGGTTCCTGGGAAGGCCCGACCACCTATAACCTTGCTGATATTGGTGGGGTGTTATCATCCACACAGGAAGTGTATGTCAAAGGGGTGGTCAATGGCTCTGTTTCTCTCCACTCCACCAGAGATATCATTATCGACGGCGATATTACCTACGAAGATGATCCCAGGGATAATCCCGAATCGGATGATATACTGGGCCTCATCAGTGAAAAAAAGATCATTGTGGACCAGGATGCCCATCTGGATCACGGAACCCAGGACTTGACCATTCATGCCAGTCTGATGGCGCTGGGAAATTCGTTCACCGTGGAAAATTTCGGTTCGGGTTCACCGCGCGGGAGCCTGAATATCCTCGGAGGGGTGATTCAGGAAGTGCGTGGCGCCGTCGGCACATTCATCAGCGGAGGCACGAACCCGATTCTTCGAAGCGGGTACATGAAGGTCTATGAATACGATGAACGGTTCCTGAACAGACAGCCTCCGCATTTCCCCGTCTCCGACAAATACTCAATACTCGCATGGAGGGAGTAAAGTGCTTCTTCAGCAAATCCGGTCAGACAACTCGCGTAAACGGTATTTCCTGCTCATTGCAGGGCTGGGCCTCCTCTTCCCTGTGCTGGTCTATCCGCAATCCACCGTGACCTTCCGGTTGGACCTGTCTGATGAGATTTCCAACCACATCTTCAATCCGGAAGGTGACCGGGTCGAGTTGCTGGGAGACCGTTCGCCCCTTTCTCTCACGGAAGGCACGCCCTTACACACAGGTGCTGCCGGGGAATATA
>CAYPST010000173.1:0-5450 GCA_964413425.1 uncultured bacterium | reverse complement strand
ACTGCCGGGGACTTGAAGCGGGAAAATGGTGGGGGGAGGGGAACGAAGCCTGAGAAAACGCACCGCGCTGACAGTCCCGAACCGTCGGGGCTGCGACCGGGGATGAATAATCCCCGGCGGTGGTCGGGAAGTGCTCCGCCAGATCGGCTTCTCGCAGTACCTCTGACATGGATACAGGTGCATCGGAACAGGTTGAACGGCTGCCCCGACCGACAGATCTGCAGATATAACATCGTGTGATCCTTCTTGCATCATGTGAGGGGCACTGCTGCCATGACGAGAACATACACTCTTGCTCAGCGCATCTCCGGTTGTATGAAGCCACCTTCCGCGGAGAAAGAGTTAGGTATCTCGTTCAGTGGGCCGGGCTTCCTGTCCTCTCGTCTTTTTGTCTTCTTGAGTTCTTGTCGTCTTTATCTGTGAAAATCTTCTGTTTCGGTGGTCATCTCCCAACGGGATCCCCATGGGACGTGTGCTCTCCCCGGGGGATGGGGCTTTTGAAGTTTGAAATATTGAATATTGGAGTTTTGATTCTTTTCTTCTCGTAATCTCGAATCCCTGCCAATCTTTACCATTTTTTTAAACCCTCTTTAAAGTTTTTTTACATCGGCTTCTTATACTCACATGATGTTTGATAAGAAGAAAAGTGAGAGTAGAATTCTGAACAAATCCAAGAGAGGGGATTTATCAATGAAACGCACGTACTTTATCCTTGTTTTACTACTCTTATTAGCATTCCCGATAACTTCCCTGATGGCCGGTACCATCAATGGGAAGGTGTTTGATGCCAGCAACCAGGATCCGCTGGTGGGGGCCAATGTTCTGCTGGAAGGGACCAGCATGGGCGCCGCCACTGACATGGAGGGGTACTTCAGGATCGTGAACGTACCCGAAGGCAGGTATACGATTGTCGTCACCTATATCGGCTATCAGACCAAACGCCTGACCAATCTGGAGGTCGGCGCTGATGAACGGGTCAACCTGACCATCGAAATGCTGTCTGCCGCAGTGGCAGGCGAAACGATTGTGGTTGAGGAAGAAGCCGCCCAGTCCACATCCTCCGGGTTACTGCTGGAACAGCGTAATGCAACCTCGTTGCAGGATGGGATCAGCGCTGCCCAGATCTCGGAAGCCGGGGATTCCGATGCAGCCGATGCGATTATGCGGGTGACCGGTGTGTCGGTTCTGAATGGCAGCGATGTCTATGTGCGCGGTCTCGGCGACCGGTACACCCAGACCCAGATGAACGGAGTGCCGGTGCCGAGTCCGAATCCGGAAAAAAAGACCGTGCCGTTGAACCTGTTCTCGTCTTCCCTGATAGAGAGCATCACCGCAGCCAAAACATTCACCCCGGACCTCCCGGGGGTATTTGCCGGCGGCAGCGTAAATATCCGGACCAAGGCCTATCCCGATAACCGGGTTCTCAATGCCAGTATCGGAACCGATTATAAAACCTATGGCGTCTCGGATATTACCTATCTGACCTCGGATCAGGGCTCCTATGATTTCTGGGGCTTTGACGACGGCACCCGGGCCATGCCCTCCAGCATCCCGGAAGATAAACGGCTCGACCGATACAGCAATGCGCTGGCGCGTGATTTCCAGGAACGATTGAGTTTGCTGGGCCGGATCGGTCGTGATTTCGATACTGATTTTCAGGTGCGGAGATCCGCACCGCGCCCCCCTGTTTCACTTGGGGTGAATTACGGAGATAAATTCAATCCCTCACCCAATCTGGAGTATGGGTTTTTCTCCAATCTGAAGTTCTCCAATGATTATGGTTACGTTGAGCGGCTGGACCGGGAACACAGCATTGCCGCTCAGGATACGTTGTATGCCAAAAAGGATATGACCAGCCGGGAGTCTTCATATGATACTAATCTGGGAGTGACCTTCAGTGCGGGACTCACCTTGTACAATACACACCAGTTGAAATTTCACAACGTCTACACCCATGGTTCCGAGAATGCTGTCACCTTAACCGAAGGCTACGCAGATAACATCGACCAGGGGCTGTTCCTGAAGCAATTCTATGTAGAGAAAAGTCTGAACTCTGCCACTTTCAGGGGTATTCATGACTTCAATCTTCTCTGGGATCAGCACCTGGAATGGTCGCTGACCAGTGGCTATTCACGGTTATCGGAACCGGACGTGAACCGGTTGAACTATCGTCTTCGTCCGGAACGCGATGAGACCGTCTATCAGATGGATACTTACTCCTGGAGCGCCGGGACCCGGGAGTTCACCTGGGGATTCGATCGGAACCAGAATTTCGACCTGAATCACGAATCGGCCTTCTATGATAAAAATAACGCCGAGTACAAGGTCAAAATCGGTCTGCGGGTTCAGGAGAATTCACGCCAGTTCGAAAAACGCTCCTTCTATCATGAGTACTCCGGGGGCGGATTTCCTGCCGAGATCAGCGAAATCACGGATAAGTATAACGTGGGCTCCGGTCTTGTTAACCGGAATTACTACAGCTACGAGAACGGTCAGGCTGAACCCGGCCTGTTCATCGCTGAAAATACCAAGGGTTCGGATGCCTACGAGGCCGGTGAGAATCTGGATGCGGAATACTTTATGGTCAACGTTCCGCTGGGATTGACCATCGCTCCGGCCCTGAACCGGATCCGCTTTATCGGCGGACTCCGCAGAGAAGCGTATACCCTGGATTTGTTTCCGTTCGATCCGGTCACCGAAGATCCGTATACCAGCAGCGTCTCCTCCGGTGATCCCATCGAATCAACCATCGATGAAATGGTCTATCTGCCGTCGTATAACTTTATTGCCAAACTGACGCCGCACATCAATCTCCGGCTGGCCCACTCTCGTACTGTAGCGAGACCCGAGTTCAGAGAGATTGCCCCGTTCGAATTCCAGTCTTTCTATGGTGCGGCGGTGCGAGTCGGCTTTCCCTTCCTGAAGACCACCAGAGTAAAAAACTATGATCTGCGATTCGAATGGTATCCCAGTGCGGCCGAAATGCTGTCGGTGAGCCTGTTCACCAAAGATTTCACCAATCCGATTGAAATCTCTCTGGTGCAGACGGCAGACCGTACGTATCAAACACCGCAGAATGCGCTCTCGGCCACAAATACCGGTATCGAATTTGAAATCCGGGAACGGCTGGACTTTATCCCCACTGATATCGGCTACGTGAATATCCATCTCAATTCCACGTACATACAATCCACGGTGAACACCGACTCAACGGTCACACTGTTTAACGGCTATGTGACGCAGAACTCGGCAACCACCGAGGCCCGGCCCATGGAAGGCCAGTCCGATTTTCTGTTCAACGGCAGCATCAGTTATAATAATCTCAGTGGATTCCGGGTAAGCCTGGCATACAACACCTTCAGTAAGCGGCTGATTTCTCTGGGAACCGCCGGATTACCGAATATCTATGAATATCCGTTTCATTCACTGAATCTGACCGCAGGCAAAACCATCGGTAACTTCACAGTGGATTTCAAGATCAAGAACCTGCTGGACGCCCGGCACCGGTTCGGACAGATGGATCCCGGATTGCATGAACTGAAACTGACCAAAGCGTACCGCACCGGAAGAACATTCAGTATGGGAGTTTCCTACTCACTCTAAACAGAACCGCGAGCAGACTCAAATACTCACAGCAATGAGAATCAGGAACGTGAATATTCACTGGCAATCTTACAAAACGAAAGGAGAACATATGCTTAAACCCAAGCTATTCAGACGGGGGCTTTGGCTCGTTGCGGCCATCGCCCTGTTATTCGCAGTCGGCTGTGAAGAAGATAAAGAGCCAATGGGACCGGAAGAACCAACCAATAACGCTCCTGTGGCGCAGAATGGAATCCAGGATCTTCTCGGATTTGCCGAAGAATATGTTGCAGTGGATGAAACACTTGTCTGGAATCTGGAAGGGGCTACTCAAGTGTTTATTGATCAGGATGATGACAATTTAACCTATACCGCCAGCAGCTCGGATGACGCCATAGCCACGGCATCAGTGACCGGAACTGACTTAAGCGTGACCGGTGTATCAGCTGGTACGGCGACCATTACCGTAGAGGCTACTGACGGCGATTCAACTGCATCAGTCAATTATGATTTTACGGTCGTGGACGGGAAAATCTCAGGAGATATCGAACAGGATACGACCTGGTCTGCTGATAAAGAATACCTCATGATCGGACAGACATTTGTAGTCGCCGGTATCACGCTGACCATCGAGCCGGGGACGGTGATTAAATCATTGCAGAACGATGCCAACGGGAATGCTCCGGCTCTGGTGATTGAACGCGGCGGTAAAATAATGGCAGAAGGCACTGCCGATAATCCAATAACATTTACATCTGTTCTGCCCGAAGATCAGCTGCCGCAGCGTGGCACCTGGGGCGGACTGATCATTCTTGGCAAGGCCCCGGTCAATATCGGGGAAGGATTTGTAGAAGGCCTGGTGGGCGTTCCCTATGGCGGCAGCGATCCCCATGACGACAGCGGGGTGCTCAAGTATGTGCGCGTCTGGTATGGCGGGCGATCCATCGGCCAGGATGACGAAATTAACGGTATCTCCTTTGCCGGTGTGGGCGACGGCACGGTTGTGGAACACTGTGAAGTTGCCTACAACCTGGATGATGGGTTCGAATTCTGGGGCGGCACGGTCAATGCCAAATATCTCTCTTCGGTGTTCTGCGGCGACGATGATTTCGATACGGATCTCGGATATCGAGGCAAAGGTCAGTACCTGTTCTCCATCAAAGGGCAGGAAGAAGCCGGCCGTGGTTTTGAGATGGATAACAACGGCGATGATTACGGTGCGCAGCCCAGATCCTATCCGCAGTTCCATAACGTGACCCTCATCGGACCCGGAGGCGGAAGCCCCACCGGAGACGGCACCGATCAGATGATTCGCCTGCGTGAAGGCACTGCCGGCGATTTCAGGAACGTGCTTATTACGGATGGCCTCGGTCTGGGAGTACGGGTGACCCACACACCGGAACTGGCGGCGACCAATGCGCCTGTTTACCCGACAGATGCAGATTCCCTGTACTTCTCTTCCAACAATGTGATCTATAATGTCCCCGGCGACCTGTTCAAGGGAGAACAGGGTGATAAAGTTGTTACACTCCCCTGGTCCGCTCAGGAACTTGATCCCCAGTTCACAAATGTGCCCACTACCCGGGAAGGGACTGTCGGTATCGATCCCACACCCACCAATAGTGATGTGCTCACCGGCGGTGAAATCCTCCCCGGCGGGGACGGCTTTTTTGACACCGATCCCGGATTTATCGGAGCATTTGGCAGTAATAACTGGCTGGAGGGGTGGTCGATTCTGAGTCCATAAAACGTCTGGTAACCGAAACACACCGGGCAATCCCCTCTCGATCAGCCCAGCACAGGCCGCATCACCCGCGCTCTGACCGGTCGACTCCCCTCGTGACCTCCGCCCGGGATTCTACCGGGGC
>CAYPST010000172.1:0-5479 GCA_964413425.1 uncultured bacterium | reverse complement strand
AGAACCGGATGCAGCCTGTTTGGCGTTATTCCTCCGTCAGGAAAATTCATTATAGAAAAAAAACGTTTATTTGCATAGATTTGTACGTAAATGACGACCGAACAAGCACCCATACGACACGTATCCTTCATTTCCGCTCATCATTAACATTAGACTGAGGAGTTTGATATATGTACCACCCAAAACCCCCGGTGATTGACACCGACCGATACAAAGCAGCAATTTTGGATTTAGACGGGGTGGTAACCCAGACGGCAAAAGTGCATGCTCGCGCCTGGAAGGAAATGTTCGATCAATATTTAAAAGACCGACCCGGCAATTATGACCCTCTGGATATCGAAGCCGATTACCGGCAGTATATTGACGGGAAACCCCGCTATGATGGTGTCCGCAGTTTTCTAAAATCCCGGGGGATTCAGCTGCCGGAAGGCCGGCCGGAAAACTCTCCTGAACAGGAAACTGTTTGTGGTCTCGGCAATCGGAAAAACGACCTGTTTCGGAAAGTGGTCAGAAGAGACGGTGTGGAAATCTACCAGGACACAGTGGACTGGCTTAAACGATGGAAAAATCATGGCCTGAGGACAGGCATTATTTCTTCAAGCAAGAATTGCAAATTTATCCTGGAAGAGGCTGAACTGTTATATCTCTTTGATATCCGGGTGGATGGATTGGTCGCCAGGGAACTGGACATTGCCGGTAAACCAGCCCCGGATATTTTCCTCTACGCCGCATCCAAACTTGGTATTGCTCCTTCCAATGCTGTGGTATTCGAAGATGCCATTTCCGGAGTACAGGCCGGACAGGCGGGAAACTTCGGCCTGGTGGTTGGGGTGTCTCGGAATGGCAATGAACAGGAACTTCTTAACGAAGGGGCTGATGTGGTGATTCATAGTTTTCACGAGCTGGATACCCGGTTTTCCGAAGCAACCCCGCTGGCCGCACCGGATACACTTCCGTCAGCGCTGGAGGAGAATGCTCCGGTCCATCAAAAATTGGACCAGCATACGCCGGTCTTTTTCCTCGACTACGACGGTACGCTCACGCCAATCGTGGACAGACCGGAAGACGCTGCGCTCTCAGATGAAATGCGGCAGTTGCTCCGTCACCTCGCACAGCGCTGCACGGTGGCTATCGTCAGCGGCAGAGATCGCCAGGACGTGAAAAATTTCATCCGACTCGACGAACTGATCTACGCGGGGAGTCACGGCTTTGATATCACTGGCCCGAACAAGATGCAGATGCAGCACGAAGCCGGGCAGGCGGCTTTGCCGGAACTGGATGCAGCAGCGGACGAATTGCAGGAGCAATTATCGGATATTCCGGGAGCACAGGTGGAGCGGAAAAAATATTCGATTGCAGTCCATTATCGCAACGTTGATAGTGATGAGGTCCCGGCAGTAAAGCAAATCGCCGATGATGTATTGGAAAAGCACCCCAACCTGAAAAAAGGCGGGGGCAAAAAAATTGTGGAGCTCAAACCGGATATCGATTGGGACAAAGGGAAGGCCCTCCTCTGGCTTCTGAAGGAATTAGATCTGGACAAGCCGGATATGCTTCCCATTTATATCGGCGATGATTTCACCGATGAGGATGCATTTCGCGTACTTCAAAGCCGGGGTCTTGGCATTTTGGTCGGAGAACATGGTGAAGATACCGCGGCATTTTACACGCTGGATTCGGTACAGGAAGTGCAACAATTTCTGAATGAGGTCATAGAGAATCTGGAGGACAGCTCGGATGAATGAATGGACCATCACCTATGATGAGTATAAACCTGAACTGCAACCACTTCGGGAAGCACTATGTACGCTGGGCAATGGCTATTTTGCCAGCCGGGGTGCTGCTGAAGAGGTGACGGATGGGGGCGTCCATTACCCCGGCACCTACCTGGCCGGCGGCTACAATCGATTAACCAGCCAGATCGCCGGGAAGGACATAGAAAACGAAGACCTGGTCAACTGGCCGAACTGGCTGTATCTGACTCTTCGTCCCGAGGACGGCCAATGGATTCACCCGGATAAGCTGGAACTCCTCGATTACCATATTGAACTCCACATGCAGAAGGGCATCCTGCACCGGCGCATGCATTTCAAGGATGCCGATGGCCGGGAAACGATTCTGAAAAGCCGGCGAATTGTGCATATGGCCTATCCGCATCTGGCGGCCATCAGCTGGTCGTTAACACCAGTCAACTGGTCCGGACGAATCGAAATCCGATCGGGTATCGATGGACGTGTGACCAACAACGGGGTGGAACGGTACCGGGATTTGCGGGGTGATCATCTGGAATCCCTGGAAGCCGCCGATCACAACGAAGAGAGTATTTATCTGCGGGTCCAAACCAAACAGTCACATATTCAGATGACCCAGGCGGCCAGAACCCGGGTGTATTCAGATGATTCCGAGGTCGAGGTGAGACGCACCAGCATTAACCAGGATAACTTTATCGCCCAGGATCTTTTTGTGGAAGGGAAAGAAAATCAGACGGTACGAATAGAAAAAATTATCGCTCTGTACACCTCCAGAGATAATGCCATTAGTGAACCGACATTGGATGCCTGCAAGGCCATTGACCGCGCCGGCACGTTTGGGCAGCTGCTCACCGAACATGTGAAAGCCTGGGACTATCACTGGCGCAGATGCGACATCGAACTCAACGGCGATCAGGGGGTGCAGGACATTCTCAGACTCCAAATTTTTCATCTTCTGCAGACTGCCTCCACAAATACCATTGATCTGGATGTGGGGATTCCCGCGCGGGGATTGCACGGCGAAGCCTACCGCGGGCATATCTTCTGGGATGAATTGTTCATCTTCCCTTTTCTGGATCTCCGGATCCCGGAGGTGACCCGGGAGGTGAAAATGTATCGCTATCGCCGGATTGGGGAAGCCCGCTACGCTGCCAGACAGGCGGGATACCGGGGGGCCATGTTCCCCTGGCAGAGCGGGAGTAACGGACGAGAGGAAACCCAGCAAATTCATCTGAATCCCAAATCAGGCGAGTGGATTCCGGACGAGACACACCTGCAGCGTCATGTAAATCTGGCGATAGCCTATAGCGTCTGGCAGTATTATCAAACCACCAATGATATTGAATTTCTCTCGTTCTTCGGAGCCGAAATGGTGCTGGATATTGCCAAGTTTCTTGCCTCTCTTATGTTCTATAACGAACAGCGTGGTCGGTATGAAATTCACCACGTGGTCGGACCGGATGAGTATCACACCCGCTATCCGGATTCGGAGGAACTGGGTATAAACAATAACGCTTACACCAATATTATGACGGTATGGGTGCTGCAGCGGGCACTCCAGATCCTGAAGATACTGGATGAAGATCGAGAACAGGAACTCTGCGAGATTCTGAATATCAGGGACGAAGACCGCCGCCTGTGGGAGGAAATCAGCAAGAAGATGTTTGTCCCATTCCACGGTGACGGGATCATCAGTCAGTTTGAAGGGTACGAGGACCTGGAAGAGTTCGACTGGGAGGGTTATCGCGAGAAATATGAGGATATCCAGCGTCTGGATAGGATTCTGGATGCGGAAGGTGACACGCCCAATCGGTATAAAGCCTCTAAACAGGCGGATGTGATTATGCTCTTTTTCCTGTTCTCTGCTGAAGAACTTCAATTAACCCTGGAATTAATGGGCTACAATTTCGATCCCGCCAGCATCCTGAAAAACATCGATTATTATCTTGAACGCACCTCACATGGATCCACGCTCAGCCGCATTGTCCATTCGTGGGTACTGGCGCGCTCCAATCGTGAGCAATCCTGGGAATACTTCGAAGAAGCCCTGCGTAGTGATTTTGAAGACATCCAGGGCGGGACCACACCGGAGGGCATTCATCTGGGGGCAATGGCCGGGACTATCGACTTAATTCAGCGCTGCTACACCGGAATGGAATTCCGCAACGATGTCCTCTGGCTCAATCCTGTGTTGCCGGAAGGCCTGGAGAGTCTGCAGCTGCGCATCCGGTACAGAGCCCACTGGATTTCGCTCCACGTCACCCACGATCGCCTGTTCATCTCCTTCTTCAAAGGATACTCTCCTGAAGTCGAAATCGGAGTTCAGGATAAGGTGTATACGTTTAAACAGGGTGATTCCAGAGAGTTTAAACTGTAATAATGCCGAAGAAAGGAGGTATCATGTCAGCGAACCAAACCAATATCGCTGGTATTTTCAAAACCATCGGAAGTATCATCAAATTTATGTTACTCCTGCTGGTGGTAGTTCTTTCCATTTTAACCGGCGCCGTACTGGTTCTTTACAGCATGTATAAAAGTGAAAAGAAGGCAGCCGGTGCAGGGGAACGGTCTTCTGGCGGAACATCCTGATTTTCTTGCTATTTACGTTCTTCCCGGCCCTGCAACCACGGGACTGTCTTCCACGTCCGAATTCGAGTCCGTTATCTGCATAAATGATGTGCTATTAGCACCTGCTGATGGTTGTATAATCGCAAGTCATTCTCATTGAAGTTTCTTATAATTTCCCTATAATGAGTCTATTTGGAAAACGCCTCGCAAAGACCGCAGATCCAGAACAGCGTGCTCAGGAGAGTGTTACAAAAAGACCGCCTGATTTCCTGAGGTATTCCATTGCCAGCTAAAATTGATAGCCTGAATAATTCATGAAAAAATATGATTATTAAGATAACCCAGTACAGTGTCGACACGCCGGGAATACGCCCTGAAGCGGCACACCACTGCACCTACCCCGGCCCCGAGCACTCTCTCCCCCTGACCCCATTTCTCTCGCCAGAGAAAGGGGGGGACGGGGTACGGCGGGTGCTCTTCTTTTCGGGTTTATCCCAAGGGATCCCTGCGGGATGAATAATCCGGGATAGAAATCGTGAAAATACTTTTCCTGAAGTATACATCTCATTCTATCTCACCTGGCGATGAACATCACACAACAACGACTGAGTTTTCGCCATCTCCATACGGATTGGGGACATATTTATCGGCATCCCAATCATTCTCCCATTTTTCCCCGTTAATGAGATACTTAAATTGGTATTCCTTTCCGGGTTCCAGTTCCAGGATCGTTTTATACTCACCGCTTTTCAGCTGATCCAGTGGAGTCGCCTGCTCATCCCAGTTATTAAAATCACCCATCAGGGAGACTTTCTCAGCATCACCTGCGGCTTCCGCCGGTAACCTGAAGGTCACTTTGCATACCGGCCGACTTTTCAGATATTGTTTGGTCACGCTCATTCAAAACTCCTTCTTGCATAACTATTTATTCTCCTTACCATACACCGATGGAAAAACGAACATGCTCTCCTATCAGATTTGGTGCCAATTATAATATCATTCAAATGGTAAAACAACCTTGAAGAGAGCAAATCATGTAATTTTTTCGCAAAACGAATTGCCGGTTTTTATTACACTTGAGTCTGGTTAGAGAGAAAACGCAGAGATCGCGGAAGCCGCAAAATGGAGCCCCCCGGCTTAACAGCCGGGGTTCCTCCTTT
>CAYPST010000171.1:0-5682 GCA_964413425.1 uncultured bacterium | reverse complement strand
ATCCTTCGACTCCGTCCCACACACCGGGACTCCGCTCAGGATGACATCTTTTCTACTTGACTCCTTGTTTTCACACACCCTCCATGAAACCTCTCTACACAAATACATGCTGATGAAGACCGTGCCGCGTATCGCAAATATAAGTCGCAGTATGAACAGGACACGCAGGACGTCATTGTTTCCCCGTATGAGGAGCGGCTCACCGAGCGACAGATGGCGGACCATCCTCCCCGGAGCCTCCTCACAAACGTCCACCAGTTAGAATACCTGCTTACCCGGGGCAAAGATCTGGGGATGTTTATCGATGCTCCCCTGAAATACCTGGTGTTCGACGAAGCCCATACCTATACCGGCGTCCGGGGCGCGGAGGTCTCCTGCCTGATTCGGCGACTCCGCGGGTTCTGTGGAAAGAGCGCCGATGAAGTGATCTGTATCGGGACCTCGGCCACGGTGGCAGACATCGAACGAGACGAAGAAGCCGATGAAGAAATCAGAGGATTCTTTCACCGCTTCTTTGGCATCAATGCCGACCAGGTGGTGCTGGTGCAGGAAGAGTACGAGGATGAGACGTTTCCGGAGGAGCGGTACATGCCGTCTTCTCCGGAAACTGATGCAGGAGACTTACTTGAAGAGACGCTGCAGGCCCTGGAGAGCCGGAGTGAATCGGCAGTGCGATCGGTGGTGCGCAAACTCACCGGACACAACCTGAGCACCATGTCTGCCTGGCCATCGGCCCTCTATGACCCTTTTAAAGCAAACGGGTATGTCTACGCGCTCTATCAGCGTCTGGAACGCCCGGCCGATTTTGTCGAAGCCACCCAGGATATCCTGAGGCAGCTGAATCGCGGGCATCAGGTCACACCCCAGGACCAGGCAGAGCTGCTGTGTTATCTGGCGCTGGGAGCCGCAGCCGAGCAAGAGGAGCAGCCCTTACTGTGACCCCAGGTCCACTATTTTGTGAAAGGCCTGGAGGGCGCGGTGATGGCGTTCGCCAGAGAGAACGGTGAAGCTTATCAGCCGGATCTCTTCCTGTCCAGACGGGAGGCGGTGGACACCCATAATTACCGGCCGGAAGCGTGCCCGCCGGTGTTGGTCTGTAAAACCTGCGGACAGCATTATCTGGAGACTTATTATCGAGACTTCCAGCTGGATAAAAATGATCCGGTGGGCGGCACAATCCAGGGGGACACGGCCATCTGGGAGCCGGCAGACGAGACCACCCGGCTGGTCAACGTCGGACCGGCGGACCTGGCGGCCCAGGGCACCCTGGGGTATCCTGTGTGCACTGTCTGCGGAGGCACCCGATCGCCTTATGCTTCGCAGAGTGAGTTAGAGCACTTCTGGGAGATCCACTCGGAACGCCACAATATCACTCATCAGCGGATCATGTTTTACAGCGATACCCTGGTCGATGGCCTCTTTTTGCAGGGGCTTGATTCCAGGGAGGATGCCGTCAACCTGGGAGAAGCCCTCCGGGTGGGTGCGGCCAGAGTACTGGAAATGGATGTGGAGGATCTGCAGATCCTAATATTGTCCCGGGACGATGAATCCTACGCCACGTTTCTGTACGACCCCATGCCCGGCGGGTCCGGACTGCTCCAGCAGATGATCGAGAAATGGACCGAGGTGATGACAGCATCCAGAGATATTCTCGACAATTGCCCGGGACGGTGCGAAGCCAGTTGCTATGAGTGTCTGCGCACCTATCGGAATGTGTATTATCATCAGCAATTACACCGGTTTCAGGCCCTGGATTTGATTGAACAGTACGAAGGCACCCCGCACTTTGAATACGAGACCGACCCCATTGTGGATTTAATGACGGTGAGTGAGGAAACGGCAACCTACAAAGGGGAAAAAGAACTCCATGAATTACTCACGGAGGCCGGGTTCCCGCAATTTGAACATGAGAAGGAGATACAGATAGGCAAACCGTTCGAGCGCACCCGTCCGGATTTATACTACGAAGATCCCTCCGGCGCGCCGAAACTGGCCATCTACCTGGATGGCTTATCCAAAGGGATTCACGGCGATCCCGACACCCACCAGAAAGACCAGATGATCCGGATGCAATTGGAATCGCAGGGCATCGACGTCATCGAAATCGCCCGCTCGGATCTGGATGATCCGGAGGCGATGCGGCTGCATTACAGGAGGATTGCGTATAAATTTTCTGATACCGACTTGGTAGATAAGTTCAGTGAATGAGTCGAAGCAGATGGCTTATTTAACCGCTATTGTGTTATTATGAATGAGTCTATTTAGAAAACGCCTCGAAGAGATCCCCTCGGGAGAACTCGTGACAAGAGTCATCTACGATTTCAGTCATTCAGAATTTGAGGGAATAATCATAGTCGGGGCGACGAGATTTTCCCGCAGGGACCCCTCCGGGGGAACTCGCGACCTTCCCGCCTGTCCCGATGGTGTTCATCGGGGACCCCTATCGGGACGCGTTCACCCGGCCCGGCACAACTGCTCAATCAAGCGCCGGGACTTCTGACGCTTGATTGCGTGTTCCCGGCGCATGGCGTCGCTTCTTGTCGGGTAGGCTTCGGTGTATTTCAGGTTCCAGGGGATCCCGGCTTGAGTGGATTTGGATCGCCCTTGATTATGCCGCGTTATGCGATCAGTTACATCTTTGGTATGCCCAACATAATACCGATCTTGTGAATGACTGTATAGTATGTAAACAGTATATGGCATTGAAATGAGAGAAAGATGTCGGGGCGCCCGGATTTGAACCGGGGACCTTCCCGATCCCTATCGGGACGCGCTCACCCGGACTGAATCAGCTGTTCGATATAGGGCCGACTTTTTTGAGATTTGATAGCCCGTTCTCGTTGCATCGCCTCACCTCTGGTAGGGAAGACTTCTGTATAACAGAGTTGCCATGGTACGCCAGCCTTGGTGGCGTGAGATCGTCCCTGATTATGCCGGTGGAGTCGATCCGTAAGATCGTTCGTGTGACCGATGTAATAACGATCTAATGAGGGACTATAGAAGATATAGACAGTATACGCCATCGATGCTCGCCGAATAAAAAAGTCGGGGCGGCGAGATTTGAACTCGCGACCTCCTGCTCCCAAAGTAGTTTCGAGAGGATTTTATCTGGACTGATTACAGGACCTTATAAAGAATTTTTCTGGCGGTATCCGGGGAATGGGTATCCGCAGAGATGTTAGATATAAAAATTGTCATCCCATTCCTTTGAGTTGCAGAGAGTTTCCAGAGAAGGAAGCTAGAAGTGATATAGATAGCGTCTATTCAACCTCACCGAACGTGCACGCATAAGCTACGGCTAATATCCGACATGGGTGAGTCCCCGGAAAATATGCACTGGGATATCTTCCCTATAGCCAGCATTCTCGAATTAGATCTTGAGGACGTACTTGAGGATGATGTAGCGATGAATGAGAAAGCAGAGCGCAATTATAAATTGCGGCAGCAGGTATCTAGAATTCCACCGCCGGATCACTTGGTGTTTACCAGAGGAACCACGGTTCAAACCTCGGAAGACTTAGCACCGATCCTTCAGAAAATCGAGGAGTTTGAGCACATTATTCAGGACAACGACCCCTTGGGAGAACACGACTTCGAATCCTTCGAATACCTGGGTAGAAAGGTTTACGGGCGGATCGCAATGCTCACGTAAAAGTTGTGTCACAAAATGGGACGTGATGGGCCCCCTGATGGGAGTTGTACGACTGAGGTTGGGCTCTGAGTGATGCTGTAGCCCTTCAGAGGCTGGGACTGACACTTTCGGATCGCACGCTGGGCAACCAGAGCGACTAGCGGACGAGCTGATCTGGCAAAAAAACGGGCTGACCCCACGTCGGGAGTCCAATAAAGTTTTATATCAGATTTCAGGATTCTCTTATAACTTTGATCAATTGGTAGATTTTATTAACATTATATCTTTTGAACGGAGGAAAATACATAATATTCATTATTGCAATGTATTTGATACTAATATTGATTAATCTATGCGGTTTGACGTAAAGAACTTTAAAAAATGAATAAATGTAATTATGAGAATTGCTTATGAACTACAATATTGATCACGATTCACCTATTCCGTTGCATGTTCAGGTCGAAAAGTTGTTACGGGAACTGATATCGAAAGACGAATATCAAAAAGGAAAGTTGCTGCCCGGTGAAAAGGAGATGTCTAAAAAACTGGGCATAAGCCGGAACACCTTTCGTGCGGCCATGAATAAGTTGGTTTATGAAGGATTGGTCGTCAGAAAAAAAGGGATTGGAACGAAGGTAAATACTAAAAAGGTTCGGACCAAACTCACTGCATGGTCAAGTTTTACCCATGAAATGCATTCCAAAGGATACGATTTCCACGATTTACATAAAGAATCCGATTGGGTGCCGGCAGAGGAGGAAGTGGCAGACTATTTAGACATTGAGAAGAATACTGAAGTCATGCGGCTTGAGCGGCTGCGAGGCGAACAGGATTACCCCATCGTACTGTTCATCAGTTATTTTCATCCCCGGGTAGGCATCGAGAACAGCGAAGTTTTTAATGGGCCACTGTATCAAATATTAGAAGAAAAGTATCATGTCAGACCGACAATATCGAATGAGGAAATCGGGGCAATATTTCCCAATCAAGAACTGAGACGAAAGCTGGATGTAGATTCGGAATCTCCCGTGCTATTCAGAAAGCGGTTGGTCAGCGACGCTGCCGAACGGCCGCTGGAGTTTTGTTACGCCTATTATAGAGCGGATAAGTTTATTTATCAGCTCACCATTCGACGGGAAGATTAACGTTTACGGAACAGCGACCAACAGGATATCCAACCAGTGCGGTCCCATAATCTTTTTTTCACTGCGTCGGGCACAATCCGTATTATTTCCGAGAACCGACCGATATTCATATAGTGGTTTCATTTAAGCACGGGTTGAGCTTAATACGACCATTTTTCACCTACCCGGCTGATTCATCCGGAATTTCCTGGCAGAGATTCCCTCCTCTTCTGAGAGTTGCAATGGTATCATGGTTGCCTCTTCCGCCGTGAAAAACTAAGTCCAGAGGTCTTCACAGTGAAAACATCACCTCACTCTCTGAAATGCCCCCACATTTTCTTTAAGCATCGCCGGATCCTTCGAAATAATCAATTTGACTATCCGTGTTCCTGGTTCGCAGTGATTTAAAATAAACAATCAGATCTGATTTAGATGGCATATTAATGTTAAGTTCCTGTTTTTAGCGGGTAAAGTCTAATCATAAAGAATTTAAAATTTTACTTGCATTCTAATGATGGTTTTTATATATAATATGTATGAACATTTGGACATACCCTCTCGTTAGTAGGATAATTTGATTGGATTAACACTTACATACAAAGAAGATCTCGCAACCCTATAAGAGCAATAATAGGCTCAGGTTTATTTTCGAAGAGCGCTAATTACTATTACTGATAGAGAAATTCACCATTCGCTCGAGTTATTCTGAATAGCGGAGAATTTATCTATTAAAGATTGACCTGGTAGGTATTTTAAAAAAGGCAATGATTTGATTGAGTCATTGAATATGCCTCCTCCTCAACAAATATCTACCAGGTCATATTTCCAAAAAAATATATTCAGCTCTATGTAACAAATTTTTTAACTAACCAATAGGGGGTAGCAATGAAAAAGTGTATTATTTGGTCCGTTCTGGTTTTTCTTTTT
>CAYPST010000170.1:0-5710 GCA_964413425.1 uncultured bacterium | reverse complement strand
GGATATGGGCTCTCATTAATATAACTCCCTTTGGCCCATCAGTAATTCCTGAATACGGAGTTTTTTGATAGGGGATTGATGAGCGCAACTCGCTTCAGGAATCCCAATAACATCCGACGGACTGGCGGGTATACCTCGTAAACCATCCTGTAAAAATTCCAATTTGGGGCTGAACCGTACAAGGAAAGGTTCAGACAAATCACTTAGCTACTGTGCCTTTGGTTTCCCGAAGTTGGAAACCAGATGGCAATCAGCCCTGAACGTTTTTAAGCACCGCAGATAGTACACGCAAGGTGGCGACACTACCGCCGCCTTCTCCCTTTTCAAAATCCCCTTCGGACTGTGCCATGGTATTGGTCAGGTGTGCAAAACAGATGATGTTTTGACCGGTGGCCTCGCCGAAGGCATAGAGCGCGGCTGCTTCCATTTCCACACAGGTGACCTGCTTTTTTTTCATGGCCGCAATCGCACTCGGCGTCTCCCGGTACGGGGCGTCGGTGGTCCAGCTCACCCCCTCAAACCATGGCGGGGTGATTGGATTGTCGTCCGATGCAAGCTGCTGATGTAGATGTGGAGTCAGCCGGGCTGGCCTGTCCGCCGGTAAATAATGGTAACTGGTACCCTCATCCCTGACGGCTTCCGTTATCAGGGTGAATTGTGCCGGCACTGGCGGTTCGGTGATAATGCCGGCGGAGGTCACACTGAGCAGCAACCGGCACCCGGATACGAACAATTGTTCGGCGACTAACACCGCAAAAGGAGCCCCCACAGCCCGGGGCACGAGCCCAATCTCTGTCTGATGGAGTTCGAAACTGTACAGGGTTGAGTGATATCCGGCCCAACAAGCATTCACGGTGGCGTCTCCGCGCTCAACGAGATAGTCTGCCAGATCCCCATCCGGATCCAACACGCAGATTTCAGGGACCTCACATTCCTGGAGGTTCCGCTGGCGCCTGGCTTCTCGCAGGAGGTTTTCCGGGCGGAACACCGGTGTCTCATTATAGTATTCTCGTTCAAGAATGGGTGGTCTGGGGAATGAATGCATATCACCGTGCCATGTTTTCCAAATCGTTTCAGATTCGCGAACGGAAAATAGCAAAGCTTTCAGGTAGAAACAATGTTTTAGATGAACTCAGAAGACCATTTGCATTCGTGGAGAATTACTTTCGGAGTCATTTACGGTGCGCATATCTCAAGGGGATAATCGACCATCGCCTTCCAGCTATCTGAATAACTATGAATTTGCCTGCTAATTGATAAAGATATCGGCATTAGGTGGTTCGATATGATAGTTCTGGAGATATTCCAGGGTGATTTCCTCGGCCTCTTTCCCCAAACTCGTGGTGAAAAAGCGCAGGCCCCCGAGGGAGACAAAAATTCCTCGTATAATTCAGCAATTGACACATGAGAGCTATTTTGTGTTTGTGAGTCCGTAGACCCTATGTTATATTATCCAATCAAACAATTGAATAATTGGATTAGAGATAATTATATACTAGAAAACAAACCATACTAGGGGAATTAAGACATGAATAGACAATACAATACGATCATTCTGGGTGGAGGCGTGGCCGGACTGGTGACCGCCAACCGGTTACGAAAACGGGCGCCCGGTTCGCATTCTATCCTGCTTATTGATAAAAACCGGGAGCACCTGTTCTCTCCGTCCCTGCTCTGGGTGCTGACCGGAAAGCGGCAACCGTCCGGGATTACCCGCTCCCTACCTTCACTGGAGAACAAGGGTATTGGGTTTTTGCAGGGAATGGCAGAGCAGATTGATCCCGAAGAGCGGACTGTAACAGTGGATGGGACCACCTATCGCGGAGATTATCTGATTATCGCACTGGGGGCGAGTTTACACCCTGAATCAATTCCCGGACTTTCCGAGGCCGGCGCGACATTTTATTCCCTGGAGGGCGCGACGAATTTACAACAGGAGGTGGCAGAATTCCGCAGCGGAAAGATCGTGGTGCTCACCGCGGCGCCAGCGTACAAATGTCCAGCGGCGCCATATGAGGCGGCGATGCTATTGCGCTCGCTCTTTGCCGGGAACAGCGGCGTCTCGGTTGAAATGCACGTTGCGGAACCAGGCCCGATGGGCGTAACCGGACCGGAAGTCTCCGGTATGGTGCGGGACATAGTGGAATCTCAGGGGATCGGTTACTTCCCAGAACGACAGGTACGTGAAGTGGACCCAGGGACGAAAACACTCTATTTCACTTCCGGCGAGTCGGTCTCCTACGACCTTCTGGCATACGTCCCGCCCCATCGGGCGCCTGACGTTTTGCAGGAGAGCACCCTGGTCAATGACAGCGGCTGGATTCCGGTGGACCGATATACCATGGAAACCGAATATCCCCGGATATTTGCTCCGGGCGACAATAATCACATCATGCTTGAGATGGGCAAGCCCCTGCCCAAGGCAGGGACGTTCGCCCAGAAACAGGCGGAAGCGGTGGTGGAAACCATCCACAACGAGTTGCGGGGACAACCGGAAAAAGGCAAATTCACCGGGGAAGGAGCCTGCTTTTTGGAAACCGGGGGCGGCAAAGCCGGATTCGGCAGCGGGGATTTTTACCATGAACCCTCTCCGGATGTCACCCTGAAATCTCCCTCGCGGTTGTGGCGTCTGGGTAAGGTAGCGTTTGAAAAGTACTGGCTCTGGCGATGGCTTTCATGAGGTTTTTGCATTAACACTGAGAACCTATAACTCCTAACAAGGAATCTTACAATGCGTACCTTATACCGATTGATGCGTGCTTCTCAAATTCCTTTCTCGAAGAAAGGATACGACCATCTAATCCAGCCAGTTACTGGGATCCGGCCGCGAGCGCTGATACAAGGGGTGTTCCTCATCTTCCTGATATTCGCCGGAGCAATCCCTGTCACGGGACAAAACCCGAAGCAAGCGAGTGAAAAGTCCCTGCCTGCGTATTCGGTCGCCGGTTTCCTCCAGCAGCAGTTTGTCGCTGATCAGGCGGACGGCACGCCCCTCCAGTTTGCGATCCACCGGGCGAGACTTGGAATGACAGGCCAGGTCACAGACCGGATCCATCTGAATTTTATTGCGGGAATGGCGGAACCGCCGAATAACACCCCCCGTCTGGTTAATGCGTTTGTCGGCTTTGATTTTCATCCGCTCCTCCAGATACGCACCGGCCAGTTCCTGCTCCCATTCGGACTGGAGGGTCCGGAGCCTATCCCTCTCAATCCCGCCATTGAGCGCACCACGGCAATCCGGCAGCTGAATCCCTTTACCATGTTCAGAGATGTCGGTGTGCAGGTTAGCGGCAGCCGGTCCATAGTGCAGTATGCCGTAGCCCTGGTAAATGGCGAAGGCGCCAATCAGCCAGCTCAGCTGGATCCCAGTGATATACTCGGCCGGGTTGGATTTCAGCCATTGCGCAATATGACACTGGGGATATCCGGACATTACGGACGATTTCAGCCAGATTTGGGAACCGAGAACTCTGCCGTCAGAACCCGGTTCGGTGTGGATATGAGTTACAGGCCGGGATCCCTGTTTTTCAGGGGAGAGCACATCACAAGGAATGAGGAACTAACTTCGAATGAGACCCGCACTTCCACCGGTGCCTATCTGCTGGGCGGTTACGAGCTGTCCAGCCATTGGCAATTGATTGCCCGATACGAATATTATACCCCAGATAATGATAACTCTCTGACAGTCCTGACGGCGGGATTCTCGTACTATTTCATCGAGAATACCCGCCTCTCGGTCAATTACGGATTCCACAATGATCAAACGGCTTCTCAGACAGATGACCTGTTACAGGTCCAGATGCAGGTGGTTTTCTGAGCTCTTCTGAAGTATGGCTCACTTATCACCTATCAACAAACAGAATACGGAGTATCGATTATGACCAGCTACCTCATTATTCTGAACGATCCCCCGTATGGCACCGAACGCAGTTACAACGGATTGCGAATTGCACGAACCATTAGTATGCGGGAAGACACATCGGTCCGCGTCTTTCTGGTCGGTGACGCCGCCTCCTGTGCCAAGGCGGGACAACAGGTACCGAAGGGTTACTATAATCTTGAACGAATGCTGAAAGCCGCCGCCCGGAAAGGGGCGGAAATCGGCGTGTGCGGCACCTGTATGGACGCCCGGGGGATTACGGAAGACGAATTGACAGACGGCACCCGGCGCGGCAGTCTGGACGAATGGACCGACTGGATCATCGAGACAGATAAGATCCTGGTGTTTTGAGAGGGAAAACTTTGAATGATGAATATTGAATTTCGAATGTCGAACCGCAGAAGTTCCATTCTTCAATCCCCAGGGATTAGAGAAACTTTTTCCTTCATTATTCGGCATTTGATATTCCGCGGTTATAGAGGGAGGCACACATGTGTGAACTTTTCGGTATGAGCGCCCGGTATCCGGATGATGTGAATTATTCGCTGCAATTGCTGATCCCGCGGGGCGGAGAAATCGGTCCGCACGCCGACGGCTGGGGGATGGCATTCTATGAAGGTGCTGCGGCCAGGATTTTCAAGGAGCCGCGCCCGGCGGCGGAGAGCCGCTGTCTTCAGTTCATCAGCGAGTACGACTACCAAAGTGAATTGGTGATTGCCCATATCCGGCGCGCCAATCCGCCGGAGTATGGAAGAATTTCTGCCAACACCCACCCGTTTGCACGGGAATGGCAGGGTCGATCCTGGGTATTCGCCCATAACGGCAAGCTGCCGGGAGTACGGAAACTGCCAGCACCGCCGTGGTACTACCATCCGCTGGGCGAGACGGATTCTGAATATGCCTTCTGCCTCATGCTCAACACTCTGCGGGAGCGATTTCCCGGAACTCCGCCCTCCTCTGAAGACTTGCAGGATGCGCTTCTGCCTGTTGTAACCGATCTTGCCGGACTGGATGAGTTCAATTTCCTGCTCAGCGATGGAACCACGCTGGTGGTTTTTGCTCACACCAAACTCTACCAGCTCTGCAGACACTGCCGGTACCCGGACGGAACCACCCAGCGTATTATCCTGCTTGCCACCGCCCCGCTGGATGATGATCCCTGGGAACAGCTCCCCAATGGCACCCTGCGGCTCTATTCCCATGGGGAACAACTCGTGTCAACACAGGTGAGCGAGGTACCCGCGACTTCCAGAGAGCAGTCGGGTTAAAGGAGGTCAGCGGTATCCACTGTGAGACGGTAATGGTATTAATTCGTTAAGAGAGGATATGGACAAACCATGACAGGATCGAACAATCGGCCGATTTATCTGGATTACAATGCCACTACGCCGCACGATCCGGAGGTGATTGCGGCTATGCGCCCGTATCTGGAAACCCATTTCGGTAATCCGTCCAGTTCCTACGGGTATGGCAGACACACCAAAGCGGCGGTCGATCATGCCCGGAAACAGGTCGCGTTATTGCTACGTTGCCAACCGGAGGAGGTGGTGTTCACCAGCGGCGGCACAGAATCCAACAATTACGCCATCCGGGGTGCGGCATTCCATCGAAAGGATCGTGGCAATCACCTGCTCACCAGTCAGATTGAACATCCGGCAGTCATCGAGGTCTGTCGATACCTGGAACGACGCGGATTTGAGGTCACCTATCTCCCGGTGGATGAATACGGCCGGGTCAGAACCGCTGATGTGGAGCGTGCGGTGACTGACCGCACTATCCTGATAACGATTATGCATGCCAACAATGAAGTTGGGACCGTCCAACCCATTG
>CAYPST010000169.1:2231-5711 GCA_964413425.1 uncultured bacterium | reverse complement strand
GAGCATCTCGGATCCTGCCCGGGTTTCGGTGGCGCTGAATCTGCTGACCGAAGAAGGCCTGCCGCACTTTCACCGGATTCTCTCCACCTATCTGGGGAGTGATAACATCTGGAGCAAGTGGAATTTTCTCTGGACGGCAGAAGAAGACCGCCACGGGAACGTATTGCGGGATTACGTACGGGATGCCCGGCTGTTCAGGTTCCGGGAGGTCGAGGAGTTACAATTCGATTACCAGCAGGGCGGGTTTACGCCGGATTGGGACAAAGATCCTTACCGGGTGTTTGTCTATACCACCCTGCAGGAACGGGCTACCCAGATAGCCCACGGCAACACCGGCAAGCAGGTCAGCAACGACGAGCCGCTGTTAGGCGGAATTCTCCGTCAGGTGGCGTCGGACGAAGCCCGCCACTATGCCTTTTACCGGAAGGTCTTCAAATCCATTCTGGAGATTGATCCCAACCGGGCGCTGCAGTCGGCGCTGCAAATTCTCCCGAGTATCGATATGCCGGGCTTGTCGATTCCGGGATTCAAAAAGATGGCGGATATCGTCCGGCGCACCGGCATCTATGGGCCCTGGGAGTACAAAGCGATTGTGGAGGAAGCCATCGGATTCTGGGATATCGGCAACCTGAGCGGGTTAAGCGCCCGGGGACGAAAGGCCCGTGACAAAATTATGGAACTTCCGGCACGCCTGGAAAAGGTGGCCGAATACATCGAGCGGAAGAGTACTTCCAAAACCTTCTCCTTCGAGTTCCTCTATAACCGGCAGCTGATCCTCGAATAAATCGGTTCTCAAACAGGTGTGAATATTGACGGTTTGAAGCCCTTTCAAGGGCATTAACCCGCATGCCGGTATGATCCACGAACATTTCGGTTTCTGCAAGAAATTTAACGAGCACAAAGATTTCAGTGAGACCTTGCTGCAGATAAGGAGTCGGATTTTCAGAGCGGGCGGGAAGTGAGTTCAGGGAGTGTCGGTAAAAATCACCATCACTTTGGAAGGAGATGGTCCGGGAGAGAGGCTAATTATCAGAACCCACTCGATTGCAACAGACCGGCTACAAGATAAAAAATAACGTAAATCATCGGATTCAAAGTCCGTTGCATTCCGGATGATCACTGATCTTATTTATCCCGCCATCCAGAAGACCACGTTTGTCAAAGCGTGGATGAATGGTCTTCTGGGCGGGATTCCGCCCAGACTCCGCCTGTGTGCGGAGTCAAAGGAGGAACCCCGGCTGTTAAGCCGGGGGGCTCCATTCGGGACGGCCTTGTCAACAAGTATGCGCAGGGATACCGTCGGAGAATCCTGATACCCGGAGATGATGTCCTGTTCCGTAAACCGGGCCATGAGGATTTCCTTTTCATCCGTTCTGGAATAATCATAGATAATATGTATGACCCCGTCCGGCGTCTGCTGGCCGTCCGGGTAAGAGACGCCGTTTCGTTCATCCAGAAGCAGTCCGCCGGTCCACGATGTACCGTCGTCATCGGACAGAAACGCCGTCAGGTGAGAGCGTCCGGTTTTCTCATGAATCGGGCCATGTTTGACCAGCAGCAAATTGCCTGACTGCAGCCGCCGGATGAAAAACCGTGCAGAGGGATGCCGGATGCCGGACGGCTGTACCGGAGACCAGGTCTCGCCCCGGTCCGTGGAAACACTCTCGCCAATGCCATAGGTTGTACGTACCAGCATCCATAATGCCCCGTCTTTTCTCTCTATGACTTGATGTTCATCAAAAGTGCGCACCTCACCGGGAACATGGGCGGCTCCGCGAATGTGCCACGACCGGCCCTGATCCCGGGACACCACCATTTTGGCACTCCTCTCGGTTCCCCAGGTGGAAGCCGGCAGCACCCATTCACCGCTTGAGAGGACGGCGGGTTTGCCCATCATGATCCCATCCGTCAATCGTCTGGGCGAAGACCACCCCGGATGTGCTGCATCCGGGTCATCGGTATGCATAGTCCATACCCCGGCCTGAGCGCCTTCGTGACCGATAGCCTGTGCCCAGAAGGTCCGCAGCCGCCCATCCGGAGCAACCCATATCTGCGGATCGAATGCACGGA
Source organism: uncultured bacterium (assembly GCA_964413425.1). Classification (GTDB taxonomy): domain Bacteria; phylum Fidelibacterota; class JAANXI01; order JAANXI01; family JAANXI01; genus DATFLS01. Next base: position 3,641 of record CAYPST010000169.1, on the reverse strand, counting down.
TCGGTCCTGCGCCATCCGGATCGACCACGTGGACATACTCCCAGGACGTGCCTTTATCACCGCTGGTTGCGACAATCACATAGTTGTTCCGGTCCTCACCCGGGGTCTTTCCCGCATACCAGGTCGCCCAGTACCTGCCTTCCGGACTGACGGCCAGACTTGGAATGCCCTGAAATGCCCGGTGAGATCCGGAATACTCCCGCCCCGGATTCGACACCACCCGGGGAGGGGCAAGATAGGAAGAATCCGGTTGGGCGTGCAGAGAGGGAATCTGCATACAGAAAAACACCACCAGACCCAGAACAAACGACATTGAAGAAATCTCCGGATAATAGAGCACAGTCCAATCCTGAAAAAATGATGCTATTCGTGCCGCCATGATTTGTTCTTTCTCCCGGGTAAAAACCTCCTGTGAGATCACAAGAATTGAGAGTGTTCGAAGGATACTTGAAAAGTTTAAACAATTTTGCTGTAAAAAACAGCATATTCTTGGAGCATCAAAGGTCGTGAAAAATGTACCATTCTTGCTCGTTTTAAAAGTGTACTACTTCTTATGTACTGTTCTGTGTATGATGTGATTGAACAGACGTTGTCACCTAACAGAAAATCATCGTACGCTCCGGCCTCTGGATACTTCACAGTGCAGGGATCAGGTTTAATGGGCCGAATAAGGCGGTGCGGTAGGTGGTGGCTTAGCATAGTTTCATTGGCTTCTTTGGTATAATGACGTTCGTGAGTGTTTTTTAAGGGGAGCAGGTAAAACTACTTCACCCCTCCCGGCAATGATCCCTATGGGAAACCCCACTCCTATAATAGGGAGAGGGGTTTCCACCGTGCTTCTTTTGGTCTGAGAGCGAATTCGGACGTGCATTCTATCCTTTTTAGGAGAGCTGCGGTTTGGAGTCGCTTCTTTTTGCGGGGCAGAGCACCGGGTGATCATCCCTCTCCTTCTTCTAAGGAGAGGGATCGAGGGAGAGGTCAACCGGCGTTCGACAGTGCGTTGACAGCAGAACAGATGGTGTGGTGGTTATCACAACGTTACATGACATCAATTTTCATAGAAAAATGCTTTGAACTTCAGATAAAACATTCTACAATTATCACAGATCGATAATTGAGTGATTTGAACACAAGACGCTGATACATAATATATTCCGAGATGCCGGAGGGCACATTTCACTATCTCACTCCTTCTCCGCTGTATCCGCATTTCCCGAATAGACCCATGTATGGTAAATACCAAACTTACACCGAGGAAAAAATGAGGATGAGAAAAATGCGACTGAAATACGTGTTAATGGCCATAGTTATCATTGTCGGGTTTGAAGCCTGCCAGAGCGTCCCTGAAGATTTTGCCGCATCGGATAAATACCGTCTGGTCTGGAACGATGATCCCACCAGTACCATCAC
>CAYPST010000169.1:0-2131 GCA_964413425.1 uncultured bacterium | reverse complement strand
AAAAGCTCCGGCGGGCCGCTGGAAGCCGGAAGAAATTCAAACCGTGTGGTGGCGAAGCTTCGGCCTTTATTTGTGATTTTTAACGGTGATTTTACGTCAGGAGACGGCACAAATCCGGAAAGGTGGGGAAGATGGCTGCGTGACTGGCATGAACTGACAACAACCACTGATGGAAGAATGATACCCATTGTGCCGGTCCATGGAAACCATGAAAACGGAGATATGGCGAATATGACCTATATCTTCGATGCTCCGTATCAGGACGATGACAGTACCAGGGTCTATTATTCCCTGTCATTCGGTGAGAACTATTTCCACATGATCCAGCTCAATTCCGAAATCGAGGAGGGGGGATCGCAGAGAGACTGGTTACAGGATGACCTGAAACAACACCAGGATTACACATTTAAAATCGCCGGGTACCACAAGCCATTTTTTCCTCATACAGCAGGCAAATCAGAAAATTATTATCAGTATAACCAGTGGGCATACCTGTTTTATCAGTATGGCCTGGATCTCTCGCTGGATGGTGATTCTCACATGCATAAAATCACCTATCCGTTGAGGCCGGATTCCACCGAAAACGGCTACATGGGTTTTGTTCGCGACGATGAAAACGGAACCATGTTTGCAGGTGAAGGCAGCTGGGGCGCCAGACCCCGGGCGAGCGATGACGACAAACCCTGGACCTTGTTCAGTGGTTCCTACAACCAGGTGAAATGGATCCACGTCTTCCCCGAATCAGCCGAATCGGACGCCCATATGAAAATATTCACGGTGTTGACAGCCGATTATGATGACAGTGAAAATTTAATCAGGTATAACCAGGACATCGAACCGTTAACTGAAGAGAATCTGTTTGAAGTACCTCAAAATATCGAACTTCACATGGCTGATTCAACACTACCATACGTCAGATACCCGTATTCTGCGAAAAATTAAAACAACCTATGCTTCATATTAACAACAGGAATATACGCCACGCATATATTGCATACTCTCACGATTATGAAAACCATCGGTCTCATAGGAGGAATGAGCTGGGAATCTTCCGTGGAATATTATCGCATCATCAATGAAACCGTTCAGGAACGGCTCGGCGGATTGCACTCTGCGAAAAGTCTGATGTATTCCGTTGATTTCGAAGAAATCGAGCAATTGCAGCATCAGGGGAACTGGGAGCAATTAACCGCGATCATGATAGCCGCGGCCCGACATCTCGAGAAGGGAGGAGCGGATTGCGTTATCATTTGCACAAACACCATGCATAAGATGGCAACGGAAGTTCAACGAAGCATCCATATCCCGCTGCTCCATATCGCCGATGCCACCGCAGAAAAAATACAGGAAAAGAGCATCAGCAAGGTGGGCTTGCTGGGCACCAGATTCACCATGGAGGAAGAGTTTTACGCAGGCAGATTAATGGAAGAATTCAGAATAGAGGTAATTATTCCCGGTGAAGAGGAAAGACAAATTGTGCATGAGGTGATCTATAATGAATTATGTCTGGGGAAGATACACCAGTCTTCCAGAGAAAAATACAAGGAAATTATCGGTAATTTAGTGGCGCGCGGAGCAGAGGGAATTATTCTGGGATGTACGGAAATTCCCCTGGTAATCAAACAGGATGATGTCGAGGTGCCGTTGTTTGACACCACGGCCATTCATGCCCGGGCGGCTGTGCAATATGCCCTGAAATAACCATCCCTTCAAGGCCGTTAATGGCCCTTAGTATCAGAGATTTTCCCAGGACACTACTCATTGCTGCAGGGACACCGATTTTATCGTGTCCTCGCGTAATACTGCTGATCAAATTATTCTCCATTGATTCCGTCCGCAGCGGGAGGAATTACACATAACAGCACGGATTGAAGCTGGCCGAAAGAGTCTTCTGGATCCTGAAGTGAAGGCCTTAGATACCGAAGACGAGATCTTGGATGTTGAAGCGGAGGTTTTGTATCGCTACAAGGTGCTCCTGGATTCGGGAAAGGGCATCCTGGTATGGGAGCAGGCGGCCGGGGATCGGGAAGGCTGATCGCCGGACATGGAATGTCGATGCCAAGGCTCAGGGGGAGAGATAAAAAAGCCCCGCAATCTCTAACAGGCATTTGCGGGGCTTTCGACCGTGGCG
>CAYPST010000168.1:0-6339 GCA_964413425.1 uncultured bacterium | reverse complement strand
AGGGTTTCCATGGTGCCGCCAGCTTTTTTCTGGAGCAGTTCAAAGAAGAAAACTTCCATGCCATGAAGATCTTTCATTTCATCAATGATATGGACGGCCATGCCCTGGCACCGGAAAATTCTGAACCGCCGTCCGATTTTGATTCCTATCGGCATCTCTTCGAACGATCTCTGGAACTGGAACAGCAGAATACCAAAGCCATCAACAGTCTGATGAATGCTGCGCAGGAAGCCAGGGATCACGCCACTGCCAGATTTCTTCAGTGGTATGTGGACGAACAGGTTGAGGAGGAGGATCTGTTCCGGACCATCCTTGATAAACTTAATATCCTGGGTGATGATGGATCCGGATTGTATATGCTGGATCAGGAACTGGGTCAGCGGCAGGCGGATATCCCGGCAAACGGAGAAGAGGAAGAGGGAGCCGAATAGCATTCGTTTAAAAGTGTACAAGAGCCCCTGAATTGTGGTTTTAGAGGGATGTTTCCAAACATGGGAGCATCCCTCTTTGTTTTTGTACTGCTATCATAGAATTGATATGAGCAGGTATTCCCTGGTCCCTACTCAGATATCATCCCTCATCACACACCCCCACACCACAGCCAGATCCCCGGATGCGTTTGAACACGCTTCATCCCTGGATTCTGCGATTTTATTTCAGGAAGTCACTGTATCCTGGTCAGGGCATAAGCCGGTCCGGACAATTCTTCATCCAGTATAGTGACTGCTCCTGCCGCATCAATCTCGCCGATCACTTTTGCCGCATCGTTCATCCGGAGCCCGCTGAAGTAGATGTGATTTTCCTGAGAAACGGTCATTGACTGAACAGCATATTCTCTGGTCACCGGGGTCACCACGTCAGTCAGGGGATCAATTCCGGCGAGCAGCGGCTGGGCATCGACCCCGCTTCCGGCAATGTAGTACAGATCGTCGGAGGCGCCGGCGGTGGCAAACTCGGTAAATGCCTCCATAACGGCGGCAACCATCCGGGGGGTCCGGTCCGGATTATAGACTTCCCATACTCCGTTCCCGGTCCCTGCCTGAGTGACCACGACCAGAGTGCGATCATCCATGGCGATAAGATGATTGCCCCCATGCATCAACAGCGGGGCATTTTCTAAACCTGTGGCGAAGGTATCCAGAGATGCCGGGGTATCACCACTGCAATTCAGTTGCAGGACAGAATAATAGTTCTCTGTATCGTGATAAGCGCTGATATAGAGTGAATCATTGGCCGCCACCCAGAATTCCACGCCGGGAAGGTTGAACAGACTGCCGTCCGCCGTGATGACCCGGCCCTCCATATTTGCATTTGCGACAGCAACATTCCCGGCACAATCGGTGATGAACCACTCGATGCTCGCGTCCGGCGGGGACACCGGCTCTGAAACGACTTCTTCTCCTGACGCAGACAGTGAATATACCATCTGGTCCGAGAAGGAGTTCTGGAAGTAAATATTATCGTTCTGGTCCAGTTGAACGGTCCCGTAGTTCGCAAAGTACTGTTGTTTCTGCGGGAAGACTAACTGTCCGTCATAATCCAGCTGGAAGACCGCACCGTCGCTCTTTCGCACCAGATATGCTTCGTCGATAAAATCCGGTTCGTCCGGGTTGGCGCTGAAACTGATAAGCAGGTGATCCGGACCGGCGTCGTACAGATTGTTCGGATACAAACTCGCATCCATGGTATCTCCCTCATCCGATACGTAGGAGACTTGTTGAACCATATCATCGGTGGTGATTTTGAAGAGCCGGTTCAGCACTTCACTGTTTTCGGCAGTGGTTTTCCCGGTTCCATCCACCTGAGTCGGAGCGATGTAGAGGGCGCTGGCATCAACGAGATCGAGAGAAGAAAGCACCGCCGGTGTGGTCTGTTCTTCCTTCTCGGGGGTGAGGGGGTCCTCGCATTGTGAAAATGAAAAAATAACGAAGAAAAATAGAAAGGCAATCGCAGCAGCATTAGACGTGCGTGTACGCATAAAAACCTCCGTTGTTAAATCTGGCAGTATATTATTATATCGTATTGCCAAAACAGAACTTTAATCCGGGATGATTTGGGTTGGCCGGAACAGATAATTCCCTGGCAGGAACTACTAACACCTTAATATAACTTACTGGTGATGGAGATAATCGCTCCTCATCTTCCCGGCGAGAGGTCATCTCGCACTACACGTCAGGCCCTGGCTGGGATGGATCCTGTTTTTACCAGCCACCAGGCGGTCCAGACGCTGAATATCACCGACTGGGCGAGAAGACAGGGAAGAACCGGATTTCTGGCCTGCCCGAGGACTGCGGCAATACCGGCGAAAACAGCATCGGACCAGGCAAGTGAAAAAGAGGCCGCAAGCAGGCTGCAAAGAATGAACGATAATCCCGCAATAAGCAGCATCCTTGGGAAGAACGCCTGTTTTAGCAGGGAGCGGGCGAACCGGATTATCAGGAGAGCCACCGACAGCCCTGCAAGCATCTGAAACAGCAGCAACACTCCCCCGGCAGAGCCGAGGAGTGATGCGTCAATCAGGGCGGGCCGCAGGAGATCCAAATCTCTGGTTGCTCCCGCATAGGCGTTAGCATTCATGAGATGCAGCGCAATGTCCGCCAGAATCACATAACAGGCGATGAACAGGTGGGCAAAGAATATCTTGCCCACCGCACTTACCCGAATATTACTCATTCTTCCATTTTGCATTTCAATCTCATATCGAATGGCCTTAAATCAAAGATGTCTCCGAATCCACCTCAATGGACGTCAATGGGTGTATTCTTTTAATGATTGAATCTCATAAGGACGTTCATTTCGCCTTCCGGATGAAGATATCGCCGGTGAAGGTATTGAATTTGATTTCCGTTCCGCCATTGTTGACCACGGCATGGATGATTTTCTCCATCTCCAGCTGATAGCTGCCGCCGGTATCCCGTTCGTCTCTGACCTGCATATTGTCGGAAGTGGTTTTCAGGTTCACTTTATAATCTGTGAAGATTTCGCCCATCTGGGACTTGATCTTCAAATCCGCCTGCAGGTTGGCCGGAAACGTCACATCGATATCGCCGCTCAGAGCGGTAAAGGACATGGGATTCTTAGAGATAGGATTGCGGAAGGTCGCCAAAATATCACTGGCCATGGAATGAGCCAGAACCGGTCCGGTGACGTTCTGCAGATCGATACCGCCACTCATGGCGTTGGCATCGATCTCGCCCCGGACATTCTCCACCCGGATGGACCCGCCACCCATGGTGCGCAGTTTCAAGGACGTTTCATAGGGAACCTGCACCTCCAGATCCACACTCTGCCGGAAGGTGCCGCCCCGGATTCCCATCACGTTGTCCTCTTCCTCCACCCGCAGCTCTGTGGAGATATTCGGGATTTTATACATCCCTTCCGTACTCTTCCCGGATTCAACAATGGTGTCACTCCCCATAGCCGTCGATAACCCATTCATTACAGCACCGACTACCCCCTGGACCAGACTATCCTTGAACATCCGATGGGAACCGAACTCGGAAACGATAATCACCTGATTCCCGCCGTACCCCGTTACATGAATGCTGCCGAAATGTACATTGATATCCACCGTGCCCGGCCTGCCGGGATCGGTAAAATTCACTGTCAGACGCTCACCAACTTCGGTTTGTCCTGCAGCCAGGCCAATGATGAACAGCGGGAGGGTTAGCAGATATTTCACGCGTGTTTTCTTCATTGGTATTCCTTTTCCTGTTTAAAGCAGATTCCTGCGATTTTACGTTCTATACTATCAGTACTGCTGCACGCATAATTGAGCAGTGTGTTTCCCAGTGAGATCAGCTCAGCTGCTGAATGCCCCATTCGGCCCGCTCCCGTACATATTCATTGATCTGCTGATCATTCATCAGGTCTTTTAGCGACTGGAGCGCCCGGTGTTCCCGCATAGCAACCAACAAGTCAACAAGCGCAATTTGTACCATGGGAGGCTGCTGCCGGTCCAGGGACGTGAGCAGGGCATTCCTGACACCCGGCCGATCCCGGTAGAGATACAGGGCATCCACTGCCGCCAGCCGGACGTTCACATTGGGATCGGTATTGACGGTTTCCAGCAGAGACGTGAGCAGTTCCCGGTCCGGTTCGGTGACCTGAACGGTTTTATTCACTCCCAGCAGACGCTGACTGGCGGAGGACTGCTTCATCAGCAGCAGGGAAACCGTTTGCTGCATCTGGTCCATCTGCTCACGGAGTTCGGTGATTTGTCCGGAATCAGCAGGCCCGTCACCGAGATATCTTCCTGACGTGAATCCGATCACCAGAGCCACTACCACCGCAGCAGCCCGGAGCGCCACCGGTCTGATCTGTGTCTGCGCCCACCATTCCTGTACCGTCTTATGCCAGGGCAATCGCTTCCGGGAATGCTGCATACTTTTCTGATATCCGTCCAGCATAGCATAAAAACTTGTGGCCATTTCCGGCGACGGTTCCTCATCCGGGATTGCGAGTAGCGTATTCCAGAGATTCTCCATTGAGCGCAGTTCCTGCGCACACTGCTCGCAGGATGCACAGTGCTTCTTTACTTCCTGCCCGAGCTCGGTGGAGAGCTCCCCGCTGAGCAGCTCGGGGATATATGATAATACCTGTTTACAGTCCATGATGTGTCTCACCTGTTAATGCATGAAAATTCTCGCGTAAATCCTGTAAGGCCCGGAACACCCGTACTTTCACCGCATTCACGCTGCATCCCAGAATCTTGCCGATGTCCTTATACCGCAGATCCTGGAAGCGACTTAATATCAGCACCTCTCGCTTCTCCGGAGTGAGTTGCGCCAGGGCCTGTTGTAGAATGGCAACATCTCCCTGATGAGAGGCATCGGTTTCGGGGTCAGTAACATCAGTGGCGTGGTTACTCACTGCTTCAGAATATGCCACGGTTTTGTCCTGATTCCGGTAGTGGTCTATTCTGGCGTTCCGGGCAATTGCGAACAGCCAGGGAAGGAATTCGCCATCCGGGCGGTAGGTGTGCCGGTAATTCAGAATCCGGAGAAAAACCTCCTGCACCAGATCCTCGCTGGCCACCCGATCACCCAGGGATCTGAGGAAGAAATTATACAGATACTTGTGATGACGTTCGAACAGACGTCCCAATTTCTCCACGCTGCCATTCCTCACTTCCAGCATTAATTCATGATCAGTCGGGTTGGTCAGCACACAGGCTCCGGATTTCCTGGCGTTTTATCACTGATGTTCATTAATACATACAGGACTTTCGAAAAAAGGTTACAGGAATTTTAATCTGAATAATTCATACAATAATAGCACACAGATTAACACAGAAACAACAGATGACCGTAGATAAAAAATACTCAACAAGATACAATACCTAACACTCAAAATCTTTGCTGGCAAGGCGCTTGGCGCAGGGTGGATGGCGCAAAATTGGAGAACGGACAACGGAGACCGGAGAACGGCCTCCCTCCACCCACCAAATCGCACACGGATTCACACAGAAACAAACGGATTGACACAGATAAACAAATGACGAGCCACAGATTTACCTCAAAGAGATGACCCTGGCACGCAAAGCACCACAGATTGTAATCTTTACAATGCAGGTCTTGTTGTAATTTGTTATCCTGTCCATCCCGTCCCGAGGGGATCCCCATGGGATCAATCCTGTCAAAAACAGGAGACAGGATATCTCTTCGGGCCCCGCCACATAGCTTGCAGAGAACTGCCCCATTGAATCCCGGCTTTATCGAAGTGCCATACTACCTGTTTATTGCAGGATTCAGTCAATCGTCCCGCCTGCAGCATTTTCCGTGGTCCGTTCTCCGTTTTCCCTTCTTTGACAATTGACCACTGACAATGAACGCTGAACCATCCTTTTTGAATATCCGGCTCTGGTACTGACTGTCCCATCCTGTCGCATCTATCAACTCTTTCTCAATACTAGCTTCTGCCGTTTGCCCTTTGCCGTCTGCCTTTTCAATTTATGGCCATCCCCTGTTCCCGCGTGTATCTCTCATTGGGATCCCCTGAGACAGGCGCTTTTCTTAACTTGTTGAGAAATAATCCGGGTTAATGAATGCAGAAAGAGGAAAGCATTGTTAATTTTCTTTAGCCTACTATTTACAGTAATACAATCGCTCCGGGATTTGAAATACAAAAAAATATTGTTGTATTTTACAAATACAGCACTTTTTTATTACAATATGTGAGTCTGGTCTAAAAAGTGTAGCGGAAATCTTTTGCATTTATCCCATGAGAAATATAATCGCTATTATTATTTTCTACGACTATTAAATTAATCCAGTATGGAACGTAACACTTCAGATGCGCACTCCCCGTTGGGGGACATCGGATCCCGTCCCTGGGAGT
>CAYPST010000167.1:0-6450 GCA_964413425.1 uncultured bacterium | reverse complement strand
GATGAATTCTTCATACCGCTCTGTATTCCTTGTTGCGTGTTCGATTTCTGACTATTTCAAGACAGTTTGACAATAACGAATTTTTGTAAAAATTACAAAGATTCAGTGAGGACGGATGTTACGGATACGTCGTACGCCTTTCAGATCAGTGAATTGACTGAACCGCATGCAGTAAGTATTTATCGCCCGAATGACCTTTTGCTGCTGAGTCACCATTGCGTATTTGCCCTTCTGTTGTGTGACTGATACTTTGAAATGAAAATTATAGTGTATGAATAAAGCATGTCAGAGATAACGATATGTGACTACACCGTACACAAAAGTTTGATTTAAGAGGAGCCTCCAAAAGCCATGACATCTGACCAAGCCGGTTCGAACCAGTCTGCACAGCACAGGCAACCGTTTGCCAAGTTATCCCCCTCCACGAACCGCCTGAAAGGCATGGACGTGGAGGAACTGGAAATTTCCTTCGTGGACCACCTGGAATTTTCCCTGGCCAAAGATCGGTATTCGGCGACAGACCGCGACTGTTATAAAGCCATAGCCTACACCACTCTGGATCGACTTATCGAACGCTGGATTGCCACCCAGCAGACGTATTATCATGAGAATGTCAAGCGTGCTTACTATATCTCGATGGAGTTTTTACCGGGACGGTTGCTCAGCAATGCACTGTTGAATCTGGGATTATACGAAAATATGACGCAATCGCTGGATGAGCTCGGATTCGACCTGAATGACCTTCGGGAGATCGAAGCGGATCCCGGTCTGGGAAACGGCGGACTGGGCCGTCTGGCCGCCTGCTTCCTGGATTCCATGGCTACACTTGAGCTGCCGGCGTACGGATACGGCATCCGGTACGAATACGGCATATTCCACCAGTCCATAGAAAACGGCGAACAGATGGAACTGCCGGATCACTGGCTGCGGTATGGAAATCCCTGGGAAATTGAACGCCCGGAATCCACCTACCGGATTCAGTTCGAAGGAGCCGTTGAACAGCAGACAGACGAAAACGGCCATACCCAATCTGCCTGGGTACACACTGATGATGTGATTGCTGTGGCGTATGACACCCCCGTGCCCGGCTACCGAAGTAACACGGTGAATAACCTCCGGCTGTGGGGCGCGCGTTCGAGCGATGAATTTAATCTGGACTATTTTAATCACGGAGATTACGAGCGGGCGGTGGCTGATCAGATTGATTCGGAAACCATCTCGAAAATTCTCTATCCCAGAGATGATCTCCTGGCAGGACGGGAACTGCGTCTGAAGCAGGAATATTTCCTGGTGTCGGCAACACTACAGGATATCCTGCGCCGGTACAAAAAAACGCATGATGATTTCAGGAACTTTCCAGACAAAGTGGCCATCCAGTTGAACGATACCCACCCTGCACTGGCGATTCCGGAGCTGATGCGGCTGCTTCTTGATGACGAGCAGCTGGACTGGGATACCGCCTGGGATATCTGTGTCAGGTCTTTCGGATATACCAACCATACCGTACTCCCCGAAGCCCTGGAAAAATGGAGTGTCCCACTCTTAGAGCACCTTCTGCCGAGACATCTGCAGATTATTTACGAAATCAACCGGCGGTTTCTGGAGACCATTCACACCCATCATCCTGATGATCCCCATCGACAGCGGCGGATGTCGTTGATCGAAGAAGGGGATGAAAAAAAGGTCCGGATGGCTCATCTGGCAATGGCCGGCAGCCACTCGATTAACGGGGTGGCGGCGCTGCATACGGAAATTATCAAACGGGAACTGTTCCGGGATTTCTATGAGGAGTTCCCGGAGAAGTTCAACAACAAAACCAACGGCATCACCCAGCGACGCTGGCTCCTGGTGAGCAATCCGGGACTTGCCGGTCTGATCACTGATACTCTCGGTGATGATTGGATTACGAATTTGCCCGTTCTGGAACAACTACAATCCTCTGCGGACGACGCAGAATTTCAGCAGGCGTGGCAGGAAGTGAAGCGGGCGAACAAAGTCCGTCTTGCCGAATACATCCATGAACAGCAGGGCATTGAAATCAATCCCGATTCCCTGTTTGACTGCCAGATCAAGCGGATCCATGAGTACAAGCGGCAGCTGCTCAATGTGCTGCATGTGATCACCCTGTATAATCGAATCAAAGCCCACCCGGAGAACAATTATCCCCCCAGGACGGTGATTTTCGCCGGGAAAGCCGCCCCGGGATATGCCATGGCCAAACGCATTATCCGGTTGATGCATGCGGTGGGAGAAACCGTGAACAGTGATCCTGATATCGGGGATCGGTTAAAGGTGGTCTTCCTGGCGGATTATTCGGTGACCCTGGCACAGAAAATTATCCCGGCGGCCGATCTCTCGGAACAGACCTCTCTGGCCGGCATGGAAGCCTCCGGTACCGGCAATATGAAATTCGCCCTGAACGGTGCGCTGACCATCGGAACACTGGACGGTGCGAATATCGAAATCATGGAAGAGGTGGGAGAGGAGAACATCTTCATCTTCGGCCTCACCGCGGATGAAGTTGCAGAAACCCGGAAATCCGGATACGATCCGCGACAATTCTACGAGGAAAATCCCGAACTGCACCAGACCATCGATATGATCGCCTCAGGGCACTTTTCACCAGCCGATCCCGATTTGTTTCAACCTGTGGTCCGGAGTCTGCTGGAGCAGGACGATCGATACATGCTGCTGGCCGACTACGCCGATTATATCGGTCAACAGGACCAGGTGAATGCCGAGTACCAGGATCCGCATCTCTGGACCAGAAAATCCATTCTCAACGCAGCGCACATGGGGAAGTTTTCCAGTGATCGCACGATCCGCCAGTACGCCGAAGAGATCTGGGAGGTCAAACCGGTGCCTGTCACCTTGACGGGCCAGAAGTAAGGAAGGCGGATGGCGGTATGTATCGGTCCGGTTCCGGCTCTGGACCGGCCAGGGGAGCTCCATACGATCCTTTATGCTCTTTTACATAAAGTCAGTCCACCAAAGACATCGGTCCTGTTCCCGCTCAGGAAAACTTTTTGAGCGCAGCCTTCACTGAGGAAGAGAGTGAGTCAAAGCTTTTCTCCAGCCCGTTTTTTAATTCATCCCAGGCTTCATCACCGGCCTGTTGCAACTCTTTCAGCTTTTGTTCAGCATCTGCACGCTGTTCCCGCAGCTCCCGAAGTTGTTCCTGATACCCGGCTTTTGCTTCGGCCTCAGCCTGCTCCACCTTGGTTTCCAATTTTTCGATCTCCTTATCCCATTTCCTGAGTTTACTCTCAACGGAATTGATATACTTTGTTCTTTTGGACATACGAACCTCCTTCTGTTAATTGAATGATGAAATATACTCAGGTATGACAATCGGTTCCTGACTACTTACCGGACGGGTTTACACGAACCCGACAGAGGTGACAGCCCCGAAAGTGCTCTCCGGGCTGCGTCTATAAATCCTGATTTGTTCTCCGGATTCTATCAGGGTCAGGACACGATTGACCGGCAAGGCCTCATACCTTCTGTTCCGGGATCCCCGCAGTGCCCGAACTTTAAGGAGAATCTCATGAACTGTCGCGTTCCCGGTAGCCGGGAAACCTGCCGATACTCCCAATTATCCGGAGTGTTTCTCACCGGCCTCTGTTCGCCGTCGCCGGTAAAAAGAAACGTATAACCCGAGGATAAAGCCAATCAGGAGCGTCAGGAACAGCAGCAATGCCCGGGGCATGATCAGAGTAAAGAACAGGATGTGTGTTTCCACCGCGGCGGTATTTTGAAACAGTACAATAAGTGCCAGAATACCCAACACCAATAATGTGACTATTTTCCATGTTTTCATCGGATTTTGTCCTCCAATCTTTGTTACCCGAATATCTGTTACTTGAATAATAGATAATAAACCGGATTATTCCAACTCTTCCCTGTCGTAGTGTACATTTCTGTCCGCCATCGGGGTGGGGTTGCGAACGGTCAGGAGCACCTGCGGTGGGACCGGATGATCTGAGCGCTGATGATTCCACTCGGCGGGATTGTCAAGAGGTGGGGCTGGCTTCACCTTCGGTCCCGCTCCTGACACAAAAAGGAGAGGGATGACCAGCCTCCACCCTTCCGGGAACTCAATCCCTCCTGGCCTCCCTTTCTTCCCGGTATAACCGGGAAAAGGGAGGGACGCGGAGCCGGATCGATGTAGTGTGGAAGCGGGGCTATTCACATGAAATCGTTCCGGGATTGGTCTGGGTTGTCCAGGCAGAGAAGAGCTTAGATTCTGAATGAGCTGGACTGCAAGAAGAAAGATGCGCAGCCCGAAGGGCTGCAATATGAATAGCCCCCGGTGCAACCGGGGGATACCTGACACCAGCACAATCAACCCTATAGGGGTTGAATATTCAGGTCGTTTATGTCTATGATGCCAGTCAATGAAAATTATACATTCCCTAGTTTCTACTTTCCGCACCGCGTCATCCAACCCCTCAAACCCGACCTCCTGATGGTGTAACTTACGAAGCCTGGAAAGCGTAATCGTTTTCTTATGGGGACAGTGTTCGTTCAACACCTCGGTGGACACAACAAGAAACGTCCACTGCTCCAGGTGCATCGGGTTCACAGTATCAGGATCTGTAGGCTGTAATATGCAGAAGATAGAGAGGTCTGCCGGGCGGGTGTGGTCTTGTGACCATTGGTTAGTTTCGGCATCCCAGGCGGAGGCAGTGCCGATGGGGAATCGATGTTCCACAGGTTCTCCCAGCCCCCTGACCGCTTTCTTCTGTTGCTTTTGTCTTGATACAAAAGCAACTAAAAAATCAAGACCAATCCGAACTCACGGTTTATGGACGCGCACGGCTGCGAACTTTTCCAAATTAGCATCAAACTCTCCCGGCAGTGACGTATCAGAACGGATGCTCAGACAGCGGATTGGTCAGGAGGCATACCAGACAACAATTCATGTTGCTCTACTTCACATCATTAGTTATTGTGGATAGCTGGTTCTGCGCAGATCAGGTTGTGCGAATTCTCTTCAACCGGAGTTAAACGAAACACACGGGCATCCTCCATCGAAAAAATCGGAGTGAACAAACATCCCTATTATGACCGCCACCGATTCTGTGTAAACCGGTATCGGGATGCAATAAGAAATTTGTGCTGCTTTTGCCTCAGGGATGATTCGTGACTCAGGTATATACCTGTCACGGAAAAAACATATCGGAGCGAGTTCTCTATCAACTCGTAGCGTAAGTTCAGGCGATTTCATATAGTCTGGTCGATATAGACAAATGGAAAAAACTGGCCATCAAGATGGGTTAAACCTTTATCCGTGGAAAATAAGATTGCGTTTGCTATGGCAGCAGTCGCGGCTATCCAGATGTCATTCTTTCCCATATTCCGGGCGGACATACCTTCCGGAAGTGGCTTGTTTGCAAGGGTTCCCTGACTATACGCGTCAATCTCAGCGTATTTCTCTACCAGATCTAATGACTTAATAGGAATGACCAGAAACTCCTGAAGTAACTGTTTGATCCGAGTGTGTTTCTTCTTTCCGTAATTTCGTTGGAGAGCAATCGATTGGATTTCCCCAATACTGACAATTGACAGGAGTATAGTATCTTTAATGTTGTGTTCCTTAAATGCTTGCCGAATCCGTGGTACGACCGGTGAATTTCTCAAAAGATGCACCAGGATATTTGTATCAATGGCTGCCTTCATTTTTTCAGTAAGGCGAGGAGGTCTTCTATTGATTCATCGCCCGGCCATTGTCCGATAATATTATCCAACTTCGTTCCTGTATATTCCTGCTCTTTTCTCAATTCAATCAAATCCAATTGCTCAGTAATTGGTGCAGGTTGCGCAGAGAACCACTCATCGCTTTCTGCTGCTTCGCGAACTTTGGACACTTCAATGGAAGAGACTTTTCCGGAAGGTTTGAAGTGAGCAATACCTTCAATGATTACTTTGCTGCCGAAGTGATCTTTCACCTGATCGAATGTGAGGTCGCCGGATAAAATAGCTCTGATTCTCCCCTGTTTCGTTTCAATCAGAATTAAATCCCTGCTGTATTGCATTAAATCCAGTGTACCATGAATCATAGCCCTTACAGGCGGAGGAGTCCGTTCCTCTAACCTCTTGATATCCTTGAAATTTTCATATCGCAGTTGTGCCGGTTCCCGGATTTGGTGACCTGAAATTTGCACAGTACCCTGTTGCTTATGAAAAAGGGAGCCGTATTTCTCCATCTCTTTCAGGAGATGCTTATCGAGAAGGTCGTCTTTGCCGTCGGACTCAAAAGCCTGCTGGAACGCCTCCAAGGCTAAATCGATGCCTGTATAAAGTTTTAAATCCTCAGGACTTCTGCCAAAGAGTGGGATTTGATAGTTCTGAATAGCATCTTCCAGGAGTGGCGCTTCAACTGTTAGCTTTGTTCTTAAGTTTGACAGCAAAACCTCAAAAATAGGGGGCAATTCCTTATAGACCCTG
>CAYPST010000166.1:0-6463 GCA_964413425.1 uncultured bacterium | reverse complement strand
ATCACCGCCCGCTGGGATGCGGAGCGATTCGGGGTTCTGCCTGCGGCTTCTCCCAGACAATCGAATCTCTTCCTGATTACAGGGTATGTGTCGGTCAAAACCTTGAAGGCGATTATTCGCACGTATGAACAGATGCCGGATCCGAAATTCACAGTGGGTTTTGGCTCCTGTCCAATCAACGGGGGAATGTACTGGGATTCCTACAATACCATCAAACACCTGGATAAATACATTCCGGTGGATGGATGGATTGCCGGATGCATGCCCCGGCCCGAAGCCATTTTTATCGGCGTCACTCATCTCTGGACCCTGATTGATAAAGGTATGGCAAACGGATATCAGAAATATCGGGACCAGTATAAATATTACCGGGCAAACCAGGAACAGGTATTGGGGACACTCGAATGGCCTCCGTTATTACCCATAGAGGATGGAAATGAATAAAATACTCCAGGAAGAACTGCAGTCCGTCTTTCGCACGGTGCGGATAATCACTCCCGAAAAAACGCGAGTAATCATTACAACGGAAATGGATACTGTCCTGCCGCTGCTGCGGTTCCTCAGGGAGAAAGGGTACCAGCACCTGGCGCTCATCTCCTGCGTAGACTGGATGGAAGAAGGGGAATTTGAGCTGGTGTATATCCTTTCGGCGTATCTAGGCAGCGACCATGCTTTTTCCGATGCAGGGCAAACAAATGTGATTATCAAAACCAGGATCTCCAGGGACAATCCGGAATTTGAAACAGCTATCCCGATTTTTCAAAACGCTGAGCCCTATGAAAGAGAAATCCATGAGCTCTACGGGATCCGGTTTAAAAATCATCCCAGGTTAGTACCTCTCTTTTTAGACCGGGAGTACAGCATACCTCCGTTCAGAAAGGATTTCGACACCAGGGGATACGTCAAAGATGTTTTTGATCAGGTTCCTTTTGTGGAGGAGGAGGTTGAAAAGGCATGAGAGAACTCGAACTCTATTTTGGTCCCCAGCACCTGGGGATGGTGGGGAATTTCAGTATTACGCTGCAGGTGGAAGGTGACAGGATTGTCAGGGCCACGGCGAATCCCGGGTACCTGCACCGGGGCTTTGAAAAACTGATGGAATTACGGAAGTGGATACAGAATTTTCCCATGGTCTGCAGGATTAATGTGGTGGAACCGGATTCCATGGAAATGGTGTATGCCATGGCAGTGGAGAGCCTGGCGGGCATTGAAGTCCCTGAGCGTGCGCAGTATATCAGGAGTATTTACCTGGAACTGGCACGGGTTGGTTCCCATCTGTTTGGACTCTGGGCCTATGCAAACATGCTGGGATTTGATACGGTAGCCCAGTGGGCCATGTATCACCGGGATTTGATACTGGACCTGTTCGAAGAGCTGACCGGTGGACGGGTGTACCACATCTATATCTGGCCGGGTGGAGTGCGTCGGGATTTTCCGCGCGGATTTAAAGATAAAATCGTCGAAACGCTGCATACTATCGGCAGCTGCGTACCGGAGTATGATTCCACCTTTTTTCACAACAGGCTCTTTTACGAGCGAGCCAAAGATGTGGGCAAGATAACCCAGGACAAAGCAAAAGAGATGGGAGCCACCGGGCAGGTGTTGCGGGCCACCGGTATGCCGTATGATATTCGGAAAGTCGCACCGTATGCGGCATACGATCGGGTGCCCTGGGAAGTGCCCACCAGAGAAGAGGGTGATGCCTATTCACGGATATGGGTGGTACGGGACGAGATGATAGAGAGCGTGCATATGATATTTAAACTCCTGGAGGATATGCCGGGTGGAGAGGTGTATAATCGAATCCCGAACCCGTTCAAATGGAAAATACCGGCAGGGGAAACGTATGTGAGATGCGAGTCCTCCCGGGGTGAGCTTGGGCTGTATTTAGTAAGTAATGGTGAGGACAAACCGTATCGGGCCCACTTCCGGACCCCCTCATATCCGCACGGTTTGATAGTCCTGGAGGACGTTTTGAAAAATGCCAGCATTGCTGATGTCGGTAATACCATGATCAGTTTATACGTGGTGGCCCCGGAGATAGACAGGTAATAAGGTAATATGACTATTAAATCTACTCAGTACAAATCCCTGAACAGGTCAAGCCCAGGTATTGTTCTTATCCCAACGGGATTCCATTGGTATTAACCCCGGGATTTATTCTGGGGGGTTCAGGGAAAATAGTCCCTTACATGAACCGTTTCAACGGTTTTCCTGAGCTGACTTAATAGCCATATAAGGTAAAAATTCACAAGAATAGAGAATCAAAACTATGGCAGAACAGAGTGTTCTCAGTCCTTTGAAAGTCGGTAAATATCTTTTTAAAAAGCCGAAGACCCTGAGGTATCCTTTCGAATTGAAAGAGCCGGCAGAACGGTATCGCGGTTTCCATCTCAATGACTGGGAAGCCTGTACAGGATGTGGAAACTGTGCTGATATCTGTCCCAATGAGGCCATCACCATGGTGGAAATCCCTGAACTCGAATCCAAACCCCAGGAAGGCAAGAAGAACGAGCGGCCCCAGATAGATTATGGGCGGTGCTGTTACTGCGGGCTGTGTGTGGACATCTGCCCCCCGGGATCGCTGAGACTTTCCAGGGATTATCTGCACATCCATTTTGATACCGAGACATTTACCCTGCTGCCCGGAGATGAAAAGAACGACGAGGAGCATTTTCTCCCACAGGACAAATATTCGGTGCTGCAGGCGAGCCTGGCCCATCGCAAAAAAGACTATGAGGGGTTTGCGCCTGATCTGGACTATGCATTATTTGATCCTGAACGTATCCTCATGCCGCAGGTGGATCCGGAGGAGCGGAAATTATCCTTCATAGAACAGGTCATCGGATATAACAGAGAAGAGGCAATGCGGGAGGCGTCGCGATGTCTGGAATGCCGGCTCTGCGAAGAGGCGTGTCCGGCTCATCTGAAAATTTCGGATTATATTCATGCCATATACGAAGATAAGCCGGCCGAATCTTTGCGGACGATATTTGAAGATAATCCTATACCCGCTATCTGCGGCAGGGTGTGCATGAAGTATTGTGAGGGTGCGTGTTCGTTAAGTATCCGGGGAGAAGCCCTTTCCATCAGATGGCTCAAACGGTATGCCGCCGATACGGTGGAGGACTACAAGACGGCACTGGAACTACATCCAGAGCCGCCGACCGGGAAGCGGGTTGCCGTACTTGGCGCCGGCCCCAGCGGGTTATCGGTTGCATATTTCCTTACATTAAAAGGTCATCAGGTTGTCGTTTTTGATGCCCTGCCCGGCGGCGGCGGTATGATGAGAATCGGGCCGCCTCTGTATCGGCTGCCGCTCGAGAGTATCGATAAAGACGTGAATTACATCGCGTCGCTGGGAGTCGACTTCCGGTTTAACACAAAAGTCGGCAGAGATGTGATGTTTGAGGAGCTGATGAGAGAATATGACGCTGTCTATCTCGGTATTGGTACAACTGTCAGCCGTTCTACCCGGGTGAAGAATGCGGAAAAATGCCGGTTGGCCCTCGAATTTCTGGAAGAAAACAAGATCGGATCCGGGAGCAAAGTAGGCAAGGAAATCGCTGTAATCGGCGGGGGAAATGTTGCTATGGATGTCGCCAGAGAGGCACTACGATTGCAGTATTTGCAGTTCCCGGGTGAGCAGGTGATCACCAAAACGGTTTCCCTGGAAGATTGGGATGAGTTGCCGGCCACGGCTGAAGAGATTGAAGAAGCCAGAGAAGAAGGGATACAATTCAATCCCGCCTGGGGGCCCAAAGAAGTTGTACTGGATGAAAATGGTGAGGTGATAGGGCTACTCTGCATGAAGGTGAAGTCGGTGTTTGATGAAGAGGGCAGGTTTGCGCCGACATTTTATGAAGAGCAGGAGATGTTTCTGGAAGGGGATATGATCATTGAAGCCATTGGCCAGGCCCCCGATTTCTCATTTCTGCCCGAGGAGCTGTTTGAGAACCTTCGATTTACAGAGCGGCGAAAAGTGGAGGTGGACGAAAACGGAATGACTTCCATTCCCAATGTATTTGCAGGCGGGGATATTGTGAACACGAATTTAGACGCGGTCACGGCCATTGCCGACGCCAAAATTGCAGCAGAAGGGATAGATAAGGTGCTGTCGGATGATGGGCTCGGGTAGAGGATGGTGCCGGAATATGATTATATCTATCACCAGGAATTGAAGAGCCAGGATCAGTCCAAGGAGAAAAGTGCTACGTTGAGACCCATAGATAAAATAGTCAGGAAGAGTGTGGAGATGCAGCGAGTGATTGAGAAGATCACTCAGGTGGCGGCGATGGATTCTCCCGTCCTCATTCACGGTGAAAGTGGTACCGGAAAGGAATTGATTGCCAGCGCCATTCATGCGGAGAGCTGTCGTCGTGACCATCCGAGGGTAGTGGTGAATTGTGGATCCATACCGGAGGATCTGCTCGAAAGGGAACTCTTCGGCCATGACAGCGGCGTGTTTGCCAGTGAGCTGTATCAGAGAAAAGGGAAGCTGGAGATAGCTGACAGCGGCACCCTGTGTCTGAGAGAAATCGCTGACATGAGCGAACGGATTCAAATGGACATCCTGGCGGTATTGAAGTCAGGAATGTTTACCAGGTTGAAGGGGGATGAGTATATCTCATCAGATTTTCGTTTGATTTGTGCAACTAAAAAGGATCTTGAAGCGGCAATCGATCATGGTGAAATTAGCAAAGAACTTTATTCACGCATCAGTGTTTCCTACATATTCGTACCTCCACTGCGAGAAAGACGGTTTGATATCATACCACTTGTGGAGTCTATTATCACAAGATATGTCCGGACGATGAACAAACCGGAACGAAAATTGTCCCCAAAGGCCAGAGAGATCATAATGCTATACCACTGGCCCGGCAATGTGAGAGAGCTGGAAAACGCTATAGAGCATGCGCTGGCGGTTGGTACGGAAGAAGAGATCACTCCCGATGACCTCCCACATCCGCTGCAAGAGTATGGAGAAACACTGGGGAGTATGTCGCTGGAAGCGATAGAAAGGAAGCATATTCAAAGGGTGCTGAAAAATATGAAAGGTAATGTGACACGAGCAGCCAGAATACTTGGAATAAACCGGGTTACTCTGTACAACAAGATAGAAAAATATGGAATTGAACGTTAGAACCGGATGTCAGTTGTTACAATAGTCTCAGTATTTTATAGTCCGGATCTTGCATAGTTCGGCCAGATCCCTGCAAATAAAATCTTTTCTATTAAGAAGATTTCTCAAATGGATGAAATGATGTGAGGTTTGTGATTTTGGGCGGGACTCATTCCTAAAATTGGTACTGAAAAGGAAAAACAGAGGCGTTCACCACGCCTCCATTGTCTTCGTTTCGTATCATTTCCACGAGTATAGTTGAGTTGCTTTCTGACCTGTCTGATTTTTCAATGTTGGGGTTCTCTGACATCCTCATCACAATTCCTGTTGACTCCTTCTATTCAGTAGTTTATACTATATAAGAATGATAATCATTATCAATTATATGTTTATTCATCATAAGTTATGAGCGTAAATATTTATATGGCTATTAAGTTTGCTGAGCAGAGAGGCCCGAATGCAGGCCCCATCTGTTTGAAAAGGACATCGAGGAATGTCTGCGCCGTCCCTCCGGGACCGAAAAGCCGGCGTCTCCAGGCGTTCTGGTGGGACATGCCCCGTCAGGAGCACGATATTTCCGGCAAAGGCAATCCCACCATCCCCAAACCCCGGAGGGAGGCAGAGAAAACTGAGTTAAGTTAATAGCCATAAATATTTATAAAGTTCTATTGTGAATGCTTCTCATCACAATGAAAATGACCAGGATATCATTGCGCATGGCAGAAACAGGAATTGTGAAAGAAATTGTTCTATCGAAAAAAGAGGCAGCGTACCCAAATGGCTAAGGGGAAGGATGGCAAGTCCTTGTTTCCTGGTTCGATTCCAGGCGCTGCCTCGAATCTCTTGATAGATAAGCTATGAAGGTAGGAATAATATCTGTGTTAATGAGTGCATCAAAGAAGACTTCAAATCGGTAGAAATGCCGGACTATGAGTCTTTGAAAGTTGTGAAGGCGCTGAGGATTCATCCTGCAATGATTTAATTATCAGGTTATAAGACCTACTTGCAGAGAGGATAAAAAATGAAAGTATCTGACTATGAGAGGAATCTGGAGAGAGAGCGAGCGAGAAAGGACGAATTCTTTGCAAAATATCCCAGCTCACCGATACCTCCTGAAGATCGCAGCAAATTCAATGGACTGGATTATTTTCCTCCCGACCAAAACTACAGGTTTGAACCTGCACTGCAGGAACATCAGGAAAAGGAAGTAGTCAGGATGGCATATACCAGAGGTGACGAGCAAGAATTTATTCGATGGGGCGAATTTCGGTTTTCGATCCACGGCAGAGAGCAAACACTCCAAGCTTATAAAAGTGATCCGGAAGAGGAGAAGTTATTTAT
>CAYPST010000165.1:0-6637 GCA_964413425.1 uncultured bacterium | reverse complement strand
CACATGGCAAGTACCTTTCAACTGACTAAAACAGCCAAGCTTGTCCTGGCGCACCAGATTACCACTGATTGAAAAGGAATGGAATACTCAACCCCCGAACACCTGAACACTTTTAGAATGAAGAAAGGAGATCGAAGAAGGAAGAATGGAGAACCGGTAAGCATTTGGCAGTTTGCAATTAATTATAATGCGTAAGTATTGCGTATTACGTTATTGGCCTCCAATCGGTGACCGATCCCAGCGTCGACAGTAGTCTTGTTAACAGGTGCATTAATGAATAATGAAGAACGGAAGACGGAGAACGGGAAGCCCGAAGGGCTTCAATCAGCCGTATGCGGAGAATAGCCACCGGCGAAGCCGGTGGGCATGTAAGCATTATCATTACTACAACCCCGAACGGAGTTGAATCCATATGAATATCAAACCGCAGAATATCAAATAGCGCCTCATAGATCCCTTGTGGACGCAACGTCCTTGGCGGCCTTTGATCCAGATGCTTCCCTTCGGAGCGATCTCTGAGCCACAGGCTCTCCTTTGAAGCGTTTTCTAAACAGTCTCATCTATGGAATAAAAATTCAGCGCGAATTATCGTGCTCTCCGGTTCGAAGGTATCGGCGGGAAAACGGGAAAAAAGACTTTTTTTCGGGCCGTGGCATTTTCGGATTACCGGGGTGTTTAAAATTGTATTTTCAGTAATTCCGCGGTCGACAGGAGGATACCCGCGCCTATCCACACTCCCAGTTCAGTCAGGCATCAGTTGCAGATCGTCCCGGTGGCTGACCAATAAACCCTGTTCCTGCGGAATGTCTTTCACCCTGGAAACGAGGAGGGCTATCAGGAGATAGACACTTCCGGCTATTCCTACAGTCACCGTCTCCCCATGGGCCAGGATCATCAGGCGGCCCTCGGGAGTCAGATGATCCAGATAGTCCTGCATCGCTTCCACGGTAAACAAAAAATCCTCAGTGAGAGCGTAGCCTTCATAGCCCCGTTTGCTTTTCGTTATGGGAATAGCCAGCATAATCACATCATACTTGTCCGATGACTGCCGGATGAATTGGCGACCCTCTCCCACAATTAACTGGAAGGAGTCGTCGTTCTGATAGATGCTTCCGTTGTAGTCCGCATATTTCCGGACTAAGGAGACAATATCCGGGTTCACTTCGACCGCGGTGGTGTGTTTCACGCCTGCCAGTCTGGTGATGATCACATCCTTGCCGCCGCCCGGGCCGATAATAAGTGCCGAGTCCTTTTCTGATTCTTCCAGGAAGGCAAAGGGAAAAAACTGCAAACCCCAGGCGGATAATGCGGAAGAGAGCGTCGAATCAGAAAACGTCTGCGGCTGGTGAAGCATTGGTGTCCCGGCGGCTCCGTCAATAAACAGAACTAACTGGTGCGGTTTGCTGGGATCTTTGACCAGATCAGTCCGGCCGAAGGCACTCCACTTGCTCTCCAGGATGGTGACGTCTCCGTGTCCGCTGGATGTGAGTCCATACATATCTTTCTCCTGGTCTGCTCCGACCGGCACAAAGGGAAATAATCCCAGTAAAAAATACGTCAGGAAGCCAATGACCGGGACAAGGGAGGCCCCCACGCGTATCGGAGACTTTTTCTGATACAGAATAAAACACCCCACTGCTATGGTTGCACTCAATCCTGCAAATAATGCGGTTCCGGTGCCCCCGAAATACTTTAACAATCCCCAGGCCCCCAGGGCCCCGATTCCGGCCCCAACCAGATCCGCTCCATAGAGGATGGACGCCTGGTGTGCATACCGCTGAAAGAGCCAGGACAGCCCGAATCCCCCACACATAAAAGGAAAATGCGCCACCAGGAGATACAGGTAAAAGCCCCATTGCAGGGTCCCGGGATCATTTGCCAGAGGGAGCGTTACCAGCAGGTAGGTCACCACCGGAATTGTCAGGGCGGTCAGATGAATCCCGGCGATCCCGATGACCGGCTGTATCCGCCTCCACCGTTGAAGGATAAAGAACAACACCCCTCCCACACCCAGTCCCAGGAGGGCGAAGGAAATGATCACAAACACGTAGTGGTAATTCAGGATGATCGAAAAAATCCGGGTAAGCGAGATCTCGAAAATCAGCAGAGCCATGGAGAGAAAGAACATACCACCGGGAAGTAATACGGTCCGTTTGTTCATGTCACTTCTGTTTCCTGTATCAAAAATTCAGATCTGCGAGTTTAGCTTCCATTGCTTGTTCATCATTCTGTTCCGGGGATTGTAGCTCCCGGTCTCAGCCAAATAAGTACACGAGATATCTGGAGAGCCTTTCATACCATCCCGTCAGCAACAGGCCTCCCATGAGCACCATCACGCCCCCGCTCAATTGCTGGATCAAGGGCAGGTACGGTTGTATCCGGCGGAGCATCCACCCGTATCCGAGAGCAGCTGCCAGAAACGGAAGTCCCAATCCCAGGGCATAGAGGGCGAGCAGGTTGATTCCCCTCCCAATACTTGAGGCGCTGGCCGCAAGCGCAAGGACCGATCCCAGGAACGGACCGATACAGGGCGTCCAGCCGGCGCCGAATCCGATACCGGCCAGGAAGCTCCCCGGATATTGCGGCCGGACTTGAATACGCGGAATGAACCACCATTCCTGACGTAGCATGCCTGGTCGAATAACTCCGAGGACGAAGAAACCCATGAGGATCACGAAACCACCGCCTATCCGAGCAATCAGGTCCTGATGACGCACCAGCAGTTGACCGAACACCGTCGCCGTTGCCCCCAGCAGGATGAAGATGAGCGAGAATCCCAGCACGAATAAAAGCGCGTGGGTGAACACTTTCAGCCAAACGGCATCTCTGCTCCTGTGTGGAGAGCTCTCGTCCAGTGAAATCCCGCTGATAAGGCCCAGATAGGAAGGAAGCAGAGGAAGAATGCAAGGTGATGCGAAGGAAGCCATTCCGGCGAAAAAAGCACCAATCACGGACACGTTCATATCAGACGCTTCCCAGTAATTCGTCAATAATCTGATACGCCAAGCCGCTGTCCCACTCTCGGAATCCCACAATAACTCCGAGCAATGTGCCATCCGAGCTTATGAGAAAGGTCATGGGATGGCCTCTCACTCCGTAGCGCCTGGCAACGGAGTGGTCCCGATCCAGCAGTACGTCAAAAGTCCAGCCAAACTCTTCTGCGAACTGCCGAACGGTCTTCCGACCTTCACCGGGATCAATTACCACCATGGCAAACCGGTCATAATCTTGATAGCGCTCATGCAACCTCTGCAGGGAAGGAGCCTCCTTCCGGCACCAGCTTCACCAGGTGGTAGAAAAAGTGAGCAGCAACAGATCCCCTCGGTAATCCCGCAGGGAGACGGTTTCTCCGACCAGATTCTCCAGACGAAAGTCCGGGGCTGCGCTCCGCTGCTGCGGAATCTGCACACCGAACTTCCGCGCCAGGCCGGCATCGAGGACCTCTTCCCCGGGATTACCAGTAGTACATCCGGCGATTACTGTTCCAATGAAAAAAACCAGGAATACAGGGCTTCGGGAGGAGGTTTTAACCTGCATTCTCCTGGAAAAACTTCCTGTGAACATCGTCCGAGTGAACGCCCTTCGGTCATTGCTCAAATTTTCCACTCAAAGACCCGTTCCGGGACTCCATTGACTCCTTTGATAGTCACTGTGAAGTGTGAGATCTCATGGTCGAGGGCCGGAAAGGTCAAGATGCCACTCCGGTGATGTCCCCCGGGTGGAGTGCCCTCCCAGCGAATCGGTTCGTATTCGGTCCCCTGATCACACATCAATGTGGTGATGTTGGTCAGATCGAAATCCAGCGCCCCACGATGCGTATTGAGCGCGATTTCGAACACCGGCGGACTGGTAAATGAAAATTCAATAGGAGTGACTTCGATGGTCACAAAACTTTCCTGGTTGGGCTGAGTGGGTAAATCGAAAGTTTGCCCTGACACAGTACCGGAATCACCGCCCTGGAGACCCTGCACCAGGAAGGAGGTGGCAACTACCACCACAGAAGCTGCAATGGCGCCGTTCCGTACCGCTTTCATATTGAATCGACCCAGAGCTCCCAGAATGGGTGAGTTTCCCCGGAGGTTATGCTTCTGCATCAGCGTAAGCATCATGGTGATGCCCACCAGGTTCGAAAAGACACCCAGCATGATAAACGGCACCTGATAATCTGCCGAGAACACTGCAGCCGCCGTGAGTCCCAGCAAGGGAAGCACGTCGGCGACATGATGGGCGCAGCAGGCAATCATGGAACCGGTGGAAATGCCCCCGGCCGTCGCGACTTCCGCTATGGCTCCTCTCATTTTCTGGTGTAACCGCTGGCGTATATAAATGTACAGCCCCAGCTGGAGTCCGAATCCGGCGACCAGCAGGAAAACCCAGTACCACATTTGTCCAAATTGTTCCATAGCATGGGTAAAGGAATTCGCCAGCGTCAGAATGCCGAAATATAATCCGAATAACCCGACAGCCCCGGCACTGCCCCAGATAATAGGCTTAGACTTTGTCATAAGAGGATGCCCCTTTCCCTTGATTTGTGTATCGTTGCACCTGGAAAACGAGGCCGTTCGATCCGGTGATCAGAACCTGTTCACCACTGCTCAACGGCTCTTTGGATGACGCGGTCCAGATTTCGTTGCGGACCTGAACCAGACAGTCTTTCTCGCCTCCATTTACCACAATTCCCACTGTATGCCGGAGTCCTTCGGATCCCGTGGTTACCGGAGATTGCATGGTCTGTAAAACAATGCCATACAGGACGACAGACAGCAGGAGAATCACCGCATAGACCGGTCCGGCGATTTCAACCGGCCAGACCCAGAAGACACCCAATCCCATAACAGGCATGAAAAGGATAATGTGGCACATAAAATATCATCTGTTTAATTACCTGATTTCCCTGTATCTGTTATAGCAACAAATATTCCATGCCATTCGTCCAGGTTCACAGAGACCGGGAATTGCAGCACTTCTGCATGGCCGCGTGATCCAGGAGACTGCACCGGTGAAGTATATTCTACACCTGTCTGCACCTGCTGAGGAATATTCACCGATTTATCCTCCCGATATGTCTATTCGTGGGTCAGGTGGGGCAGGTTCTGACAGGTCAGCGATTGTATGGCCACCTGAATAATTCATAATGCCAAAGGCATGCCTACGGCAAAAATAGCCCACATCCTTCGCCGCTTCTTCGCCGAGGCAAAGCGGCGAAGAAGCGGCAGAAAACGCAAAAAAACAACCTGCCCCGACGTGTCGGGGATAACCGCGGATCATGAATGCGATATCTCCTTTCCCACTCATAACCCTTTTATATCTACTCCCTTTCCTCCGGCATGTATTTCTTGCCCCTTCACCTTGCACATCATGACCGATACCTGTAGGTTATTTTAGACGAGAAAAGCCTGCAATCATAAATAATTGGAATCTTTTATGCCTGATATCAATGACGAGCTGACCACACATCACAGGGCACTTGAAGACCTCCTGGAGAAATGGAATACCCATCGACATCATAATAAACGGCATGCGCAGGCGGTGTTTGACACATTTGCGGAACAGCTCGAGCATCACATAGAGATAGAAGAAGAGATCATCTTTCCCGAATATGAATCTCAATTTGCGGCATCGGATTCGATCATACCGATGCTGATCCAGCAGCACCGGCAACTCCTGGAGCGACTTGAGGTGATTGGAGAGAGGACAACTGAAAGTTATGGTGGGACGGAATCAGGGGCCGATTCCTTCCGGAGATTACTCGATGTGCACAATGCCACCGAGGAATATACCCTCTATCCGTGGTTGAATACCATACTCGATCCTGTGGCAAACGCGCTGGTTGTCTCACTCTTGGATTCATTTGACGGTACCAGTTAGGCGGGCGAGCTCTCTCAGGACGGTTGGGGAGAATCATGGGAATGAAATAACCCTGGTGTTGAGAAAGTCCCACACTCTCCTATGCTTCCTGGATTTTTACAACTAAATACTTGATTTCGTCGATATCTTGTGTCTCGCGATGTTTTGCCACATGGACTTCCATCATACCGGAAGTCAACGAGCTTGCCGACCGGGAGGCGCTCGACGTGCAGTGGTCTCGCCAGGACGGGAGATGCACTGACATCCCCCTGCGCATGGCACCTCGAATTCGAGGTGCCTGTGCAGGGAGGTATTGCTTATGCGGAAGAGAGCCGGGGGCGTTTCCGCACCGAATCCGCCCATTCCAGCAGGTTGAGATCCTCCTGGCGGGCCCGGCCCCGGGCCTCCAGAACGATATCGACCTCCTCTTCCGGCAACCGTTCTACCATGATGGAAAGTCCTTCGCAGTCGCTCACGTGCGGCAGGAGCCCCCGAATCAATCCGATGGCTTCCCGGACATCCGCATCAGTGAGTTCTGACTGCCCGGCCAGCTCCACCAGCCGCCGGGCGCTGGCGATCGCCCCGTCGTGATCCTCCAGGAGCGAGTCGATGTACTCCTCACCATAGATGTCCACCAGTCCCGGGTACAGGGCTTCTTCCTCGTACCGGAAGTGCGGGCCGGTGTATTCCGCCGTCTTGTTTAACAACTCGCCAATCCGCTCCTGATCCCGTTCCCGGCGTCGTCATCGGAAATTTCCTCGCCGGGGTGACCGTTGACGACCTCGTTCAT
>CAYPST010000164.1:0-6675 GCA_964413425.1 uncultured bacterium | reverse complement strand
TCGACTGGGCGCCGATGGGCAGCGCAATCACAAAAACTGAGGCAATTTAATAGTCGGATTATCTTTTGATGGTGCATCCTTTTATACCTATCCCATAGGGTTCCCTTGTATATACTTATGTACTTATATACGTTTGATGCGGGGAAGGGATGGGAATCCGTGGGCATCTGTTTTTTCTGTGTCAATCTGTCCCATAGGGATCCCGCTGGGGTGTGCTATTTGAACTCAGACCGATTGAAGCCACGCAAGGAGGGAAGAATGGCCGAACAAAATAGAGCGAAGCAGTATCCGAAAAGCGAGCCTGTCCGCAGAAACAGGGGAGCCTGGGCTTTCATCCTGGTGATTGCCGCATCCCTGTTGCTGATCGGGTTGCCCTTTCTGGGACCGCTGTTCTTCATTGCAATTCCGGTACTGTTCGTGTTAACGCTGCCGGCCCTGATCTGGTTTGTATACCAGAATAAAAAGGGATCCCGGGTATAACTCTGTGACCCTGAATTCGCGGTAATACTTTTGCAAGCATCAAAAAGCGTTAAATTAATCTTCTTCGGTGGATACCCCTTCACACATTCA
This sequence comes from uncultured bacterium, assembly GCA_964413425.1. Taxonomy (GTDB): domain Bacteria; phylum Fidelibacterota; class JAANXI01; order JAANXI01; family JAANXI01; genus DATFLS01. The sequence continues at coordinate 6,105 of CAYPST010000164.1, read as the reverse complement.
TTTCCCTGACGAATTCCGGCAGGAATTATATGACAAACTGCGCATCCCGGGATCTGATATTCTCGATACTGTCCACGCCCCGGGTAGTGAGCAGCAGGTAATTACAGACGACCTGGCACTGCGTTTTTACCGAAAATATATTCCGCAACAGCCGGATTCCTATCATATTCTGGCATATGGCCAGATGGAAGGAACCACCTTGCACATCCATATGGGCTGGAAAATTGCGCCTGATATTCATCCCGCTGTAGAGTCACTCACCCCGCTGGAGCTGCTTAAAGTCTTTGCGGAAAAGTACGGATTGGAAATTTCACTGGGTGCTATCCGCGCAAAGTTCATTTGCAATGAAACCGTGGTACTGGATGAACCGTCAAAGAGCATACGAGTTCATAACCCGGAAGGACATGAGTATGTCCGGCAAATGTTCACCAAATCGTTTCCCGGGGATGAGGGAGTCCGGGTGCTGTGCGCTCTCGGACTCTGTATAAATATTGATCTGTATCGAACCGATATGTTCATTGAATGATGGGCACTACAACCACCTGAGTAAACAGTTTTTCTTGAGGATTAAGCATTTTTCTCCGGGCTCATCGTTGCTTTTCAGAAACTTTTTGCAGAAGTTTCATAAAAGTTGCCACCCGCTGCACAAAATAATTTACAGCGAAAAATTCGCCGTGAGCGTTCCGGTATGAAGCGAAGATTGTTATTGCTCAGCAACTCTACGAATGCGGGACAGGAATGGCTGGAACATGCGGAAAAGCCCATCAGAGATTTTCTTGGCCCGGAAGTCTCCAGCCTGCTGTTTTTTCCATACGCCGGTGTCACCATTTCCTTCGATACGTATGCGGCAAAAGCGAAAGACGTATTTAGTCGACTCGGTTATGACCTGACTTCGATCCACCGGAGTGAGAACATGCTGGTTTCCTTGAAACAGGCCGGCGGATATGTCGTCGGAGGAGGGAATACCTGGCAGCTGGTGAAGTATCTCCATGAATATGATCTCATGGAAACATTACGTTCAGAGCTTGCCCACGGTAAGCCGTATATCGGGTGGAGCGCCGGTGCGAATATCGCCTGTCCGACTCTGCAGACCACCAACGATATGCCGATAGTTCAGCCGCCAGGTTTCACCACACTGGGAATCATTCCGTTTCAAATCAATCCCCACTACCTCGATGCCAATCCCGAGGGACACCAGGGGGAAACCAGAGAACAGCGTATCCTGGAGTTTCTTGAGGTGAACAGAAACCTCAGGGTGGCCGGATTGCGCGAAGGCACTATTCTGCGAATCGAAAATGATGGTATCAAACTGCTGGGAGAACACGCAGTGCGAATTTTCCGTTTCGGTGAAGAGCCGATTGAATGCGAATCCGGCGCTTCGTTGGCAGAGGTATTACTTGCTCCCGACAAGGAGAACACATGAAAAATCTCAATCGGATCACTCTGTATATTTCGATACTGTGTATTCTGATCGCCACCACCATTTCCATTCTGGCCATCTGGCGGGTAGTGATTGACACCCAATTCGTCTGGAAATCCCTGATGACCCTGGGGGTGATTTTCCTGGCCTCCCTGCTCACCTTCACGGTGAATAATCTCATTCCGGTGGACAGAGATAGGAAACCTCCCCGGGACCGGGAGTGAGTTTCGCCGCTCTGGTTTCAGTTGGCAGTTGGCAGTAGGCAGTAGCCCAGGGGCTGGCTGTTACAGTAGACAATAGGTTAACATACTTCCCGCTCCGGCCTGCCCGGCCCCCGACGGGCGGAGCGGACCGTTTCACTTATCCGGGGGATGAACATGAATGGGAGAGATAGGAAAGCGGAAAGAGTGATGAACCTTCTAATTGACCCACGAAGATAGCACCGGAGGTAAAGGGACTATCGGACCGGGCGAAGTCCAGCGGATGACTGCCGGAACCGGCATCCGGCACTCGGAAATGAACCACGGTGACGAACCGGTTCACCTCTACCAGATCTGGTTTCTGCCGGACCAGAACGGATTGAATCCAGGATATGTCCAACAGAATTTCAGAGAACAGTTGACTTCGAATCAATTAATTCCGCTGGTCTCCGGCCGGAATCATTCCGATGCGTTGTCTATACATGCCGATATCATGCTGTATCTGGGTGATTTCGAGGATGGTCATTCAACAGTCTATCAATCTGAAAGCGGCCGGGGAATTTTCATGTACGTCACCCGGGGAGAGATAAGGGCGAATGATGTTGCACTTGGGCAATACGATCAGGCTCGTATCACGGATGAACAGGAAGTGATGATGGAGGCGACAGAGGACACGCAATTCATCTGCATAGATGTGAAATTTGAATAAGACCGTAGGCTTCCTTACGTTACATTAATATAAAGATGTATATACTGTAATTACTTAAGTAAAAGAAAACACTAAACACCAAAGGAGGATTAGATGGATACTTTAACAAAACCGGTAGCACGTATCGTATATGGGCTTCCCTTTGCCATCTTCGGGATTTTCCATTTCATGCGAGGCGCTGATATGGCCGGGATGGTGTGGCTGCCCGGAGGAGTATTCTGGGTGTACCTGACTGGTATTGCACTGATTGCGGCAGGAGTGAGTTTTACCATCAATCAATACACAAAATGGGCAGCGTGGGGCCTGGCAATATTCTTGCTTTTAACCGCTTTTACGGTACATTTGCCGAATCTGCTGGGAGGTGACCAGGCTGCGATGACCGGCTTCCTGAAAGATGTGATGCTGCTTGGTGCAGCGCTGCACTTTGCCGGAGTCTTTACCAGAGAACAGTTTTAACCTGAATAATTCGGAAAAATAGCACACCCCAGCGGGATCCCTATGGGACAGATGGACGCAGAAACAGGGGATGACCACAGATCACCCGCCCACCTCCATCCCAGGAAAAGGTGCATAACTACAGAACTTTTCGGGTGTCGGTGGGCCTGTGCCTATTATTGAATTCTTGCCAATGATTGGCTAATGCCGGAGACCATTGATTGCACCTCCTCGAGTCTTTGTGGACACTGGTGGTGCGGAGGACTTTGCAAATCTGCGGTCATCTCCTTCTTGTGGGTTTATCTGCCGCAAAGAGATCCTCCGGGGATCTTCTTTTCGGTAACATGGGTAGTCCGAACCTGATAATATAGTACACAACTGTCCTTCATGCTCCCCGCGCCAGGCGGGGAGCATTTTTTATCTTTTCCCCCGGGGAAAAATATCTGGCACCGCACCTCATATCTTGGTTCGGCTTTGCTTCCCGGGCAGGATTGCTTTAATTTCTATGGCTATTAAGATAAGTCAGTGAAAAGAAACCCGATGGCGCTCATTCTGAGTCATCCGGACCGAAGTCCCGGATTGCCAGGCCGGCGCGGGGCGGCGGGCCTCAGCACCCCACACGGACCACACGACCGGGATTGCTTTCATTCCTGTTGCGGTCCAGGGGGCATGGTGGACAGGAGACCGAAATGGCTCTCCACCCGCCGTGCCCCGTCCCCCTTTCTCTGGCGAGAGAAAGGGGATCAGGGGGAGAGAGTAAGCGGGGCCGGGGTGGGGGCAGTGGTGTTCCCCCTCAGGGCGTGCTCCCGGCGTGTCGACACTGTACTGAGTTATCCTAATAATCATATTCATTTTTGGGCATTCCACATCCGATAAAAGACGCTGTTCACCAGCGAAGCAGACACCGGAGGACGGTATGGAGAAACAAGGGCTGCCCCCGAATGCTTACGAAATCGAGGAGGGGGAAGAATACGTCCCCTATGTGTACGGGCAAGCGCTTCCCGAATTCACACTGAAGGCGGCAATTTCCGGAATTCTGCTGGGGATTGTGTTTGGCGCCGCGAACACTTACCTGGGATTGCGTGCCGGTTTAACCATCAGCACCTCCATTCCGGTGGCGGTGTTAACTGTGGTGGCTTTTCGATTCCTCAAAGTGTTCGGAACAGAGCACAGCATTCTTGAAGCCAACATGTCCCAGACCATCGGCTCGGCCAGTTCCTCGGTGGCGTCCGGAGTGCTGTTTACCATTCCGGCCCTCTTTCTCTGGAATGTACGTCCCAGTCTGGTGCAGATCACCTTCTTGGCCATGGCGGGAGGATTGCTGGGCGTGCTCTCCATGATTCCGCTGCGGCGATATCTCATCAAACGGGAGCACGGCAATTTGCCCTATCCGGAAGGGATGGCCTGCGCAGAGGTCCTGGTGGCGTCAGAACATGGCGGGCGGCAGGCCTCAGGTGTCTTCTACGGATTGGGCTTCGGTATGCTGGTCAAATGGATTACGGATGGGCTGAAAGCCGTCAGCGGGCAGTTCGAAGCACTCCTGGGCTTCAAAGCCAAACTGAGTGTCAGCGTGAGCCCGGCACTTATCGGGGTGGGATATATTCTGGGCGTCCGGATTGCTGCGGTGATGGTGGCCGGTGCCGCGCTGTCTGCTTTTGTCATCATCCCGGTGATCAACTGGTGGGGGAGCGGACTCGCTGCGCCCGTGTATCCGGAAACCCAGATGCTGATACGGGACATGACCGCCGCCGAGATCTGGAACCGATATATCCGCTATATAGGAGCGGGTGCGGTTACCACCGGTGGCCTTATCACACTGATCAAGTCTATCCCGACTATGATGGAATCGTTCCGGCTGGGAGTGAGGCAGATCGCCTCTGCTGTGGACAGCACAGAAGCCCGGCGTATCGATACGGATCTCTCCATGAAAATCGTCCTGGGTATCGTGGGAATCATTCTGTTAGGACTGACCTTTATCCCCGGGATTCTGGGGTATATCGATCTTATTCTGGTCAGGGGGATCGCAGCCGTCTTGATTGCTATCTTTGCCTTCTTCTTTGTCACGGTTTCCTCCCGGATTGTCGGGCTGGTTGGCGTTACTTCCAATCCCACCTCCGGCATGACCATCGCCACGCTGCTGGGGACCAGTTTTATTTTCTATCTGCTGGGATGGACCGACCTGGCAGGAAAAGCCACTGCGCTGATGGTCGGGACCGGTGTGTGCATTGCCGCCTCCATTGCCGGAGATACCTCCCAGGATCTGAAAACGGGCTTTATCCTGGGAGCCACGCCCAGGAGACAGCAAATCGGCGAACTCATCGGCGTGGTCACCTCGGCGGGCTTTGTGTGCCTGACTATTATTCTGCTGGATCAGAGCTTTGGCGTGGGGAGTGCCGAATTGCCTGCGCCGCAGGGCGTGCTGATGCAGCTGGTGATCGATGGCGTACTGGATCAGAATTTACCGTGGACGTTAATTTTCATCGGCGTCGGGATTGGACTGATTGCCATGTCGTTCCGGATGCCGGTCCTGGCATTTGCCGTCGGAGTGTACCTTCCGCTCAGTACCATGGCGCCGATCTTCCTGGGGGGCTTTTTACGGTACCTGCTCACCAGAAATCGGTCGGAGGAGGAAGCCAACCGGCGGCGGGAACAGGGCGTGCTGTTCGGATCCGGGTTGGTCGGCGGAGAGGGATTGATGGGGGTCCTCCTGGCGGCCTGGGTGGCCATCAAGGGCGGGCAGCGAATCCAGGGCATCGGAGTGGAATACAGTGCCTTCATGAACCAGCTCCTGGCATTCCTGGCGATTGGACTCATCCTGTATGTCATTTATCGATTGGTGATTAAAAAAGAGAAAAGCAGGTAGGCCTTCCCGCCGGGACAATCAGCAGGGAAAGGGTGTCCGGCACTTACTTATCCCGAATTCCTCATGCACCACAAGTATAGCACACAGATAAACACAGAAACAAAAGATGGCCACAGATTCCCGTCCCCTCACCCATCCAAAGTACATACACGTGCAAAGATACATCTCAAAGAGATCCTTATGGGATAAGTATACGCATATAACATAAGTACACGTACATATTGAATCCTGAACGCGATTTTTAAAATTCCTGATACCAAACCTCGATAGCTTTCTGTATCGATGTCCGTATGTACCTGGTCGGGCGTATTGTGAGAGACATCTTTCTTTTTTAATCCGTGTAAGTCCTTTGTTTCAGTGTTTATCCCTGTGCTATTTTTTTGTGAATTATTCAGACCTAAGTTGAGCGATACGAGTGCCCCACTGGGGTCCCTCTGGGACAGCGAAGTATCGCTGTACTTCGGTAGAACCCCGACTG
>CAYPST010000163.1:0-6863 GCA_964413425.1 uncultured bacterium | reverse complement strand
ATCTCTTTGCCGAAGGCATCCCTTCGGGGCGAGGCGTTTTCTAAATAGACTCAATTATTCAGGATAGATTTATTACCGAACCCCCTCTCTGCCCCTGCGAGATGCCATCTCGCACCACAAATCCCTCCGTGCAGATTTGTCTTCTTGACTTCTTGAACTCTTCTATTCTCGAATTGTGCTCAGATTAAGGCCTCCTTTGAGCATCGAAGGGAAAGGAGAACACCAGGGCTTTGGCCATTACCATCCTGGCAGGGCTGCCGGAGGGGTTCATTGTGGTGTTGCACTTTTGCACTTTTGAGTTCTTGGCGTTTTGTCATCCTGGGTTCTTGCCTTCTTGCAGTCTTGCCTCCGGAGGTGCTTTCAGCCAGAGAGGGTGATTACCCGGGATTTCTTTTGTTCGCCAGGTTCCGGGTTATTCGGCTTGACTGAATCAGGGGGCATACCTAAATTCAGACCTATGACAATTTCAGGAATAAATCAGCGTGTCCGGCTGCAGGATATCAAATCGGTGGTTTCCGAGGAGATGAGCACTTTTGAGCAGGCCTTTGCGGACTCCATGCAATCGCGTGTATTTCTCATAAATAAAATTGCTTCCTATATTACCAGGCAGCGCAGCAAAAAAATTCGGCCGATACTGGTGTTGATCTCTTCCAGATTGTGCGGTGAGCCCACACAAAATACCTATCAAGCTGCGGTACTGATGGAATTATTGCATACGGCGACCCTCATTCATGATGATGTGGTGGATGATGCCGACATACGCCGGGGTATACCGAGTATCAATGCCGTCTGGAAAAATAAGATCTCAGTGCTGATGGGAGATTATTTATTCAGTAAGGCACTCATCAACATGATAAAACTCCGGGATTTCGATGCGCTGCGATTGTTATCGGACACTGCCGAGCGGCTCAGCAGTGGCGAGATCCTGCAAATCGAGAAGGCGCGCAACAGTGGGATGAGCGAGGATATCTACTACGAGATGATCCGGGATAAAACTGCTTCCTTGATTTCAGCAGCCTGTGAACTTGGCGCGATTACTGTGACTGATGATTCCGATCAGATTCGGGCGCTCTCCGAGTACGGGGAAAATCTGGGAATGGCTTTTCAGATTAAGGATGATTTATTTGAATTCGAAGGGAAAAAAAGTATCATTGGCAAGCCGGTCGGGAAGGATGTGAAGGAAAATATCGTGACACTCCCGGTGCTGCATACGGTGAAACAACTTCCCGAGAGAGAATCGAAGAAAATGTTGCAGACCATGCGGCGGGGTCCGAAGAATAAGCAGGTGAAGGAGATTGTGGAGACGGTGGCAAACAACGGGGGTGTCCAGTATGCGAAAGAAAAACTGAAAGAATTTTCTGAACGGGCAACCTCGGCGTTAGAGGTATTTCCGGAGAGCAAATATAAACAAGCACTCATTGATTTCACCACGTTTAATATGATTCGGAATAAGTAATCACCTGAACAAAAATGTATGAGACACTCTCCCGATCTCCGGTCTTTACCCCGAAGGAATCCTTCGAACAAACGGATGCTGATTATTCGTTTCAGTTCAATCGGGGATATTGTGCTGACCACCCCGGTTATTCGAGGATTAAACCGCCACTTTCCCGAACTCAAGATTGATTATTTAATTAAAGAACAGTTTCGTGATTTGATTGCCCACCATCCGGGAGTGGATCGGGTGAAGACGATCCCACACGACTTGCCTTTTCGAGAATTAATTCAACTGCGTCAACAGATTCAATCCTCCGGTGAGTATGATTACCTCCTGGATCTTCATGACAATCTCCGGAGTAGAATTTTAACATTCCGCAGTCGGGTGCCCTGTGCGCGTTACCGGAAAAATCGATTTCGCCGATGGTTATTTATCTATTGGAAAATCCGATCCCCTCAGGCTGAGAAGTATATTACGGATCGATATTTCGAGACAGTCCATTCCTTTGGAGTGGAGGATGACGGGGCGGGACTTGATTTTTACTTTCCCGCTGATTTCGGGTATCGCTCCCCGGCATTACGTAACCGGGTGGAACAATTTCATGAGGCGGAACTTCCCGTCACCGTGGCTCCCGGTGCTGCCTGGCAAACCAAAATCTGGATGCCTGATCGCTTTGCGCAAACCTGTGAACGCCTCATTACCGAACTGAATGCGGACATCGCACTGTTGGGCGGGAGTGGCGAGAAAGAATTAGCCGCTCATCTGCTGTCGGCAGCGGCAGTACCGAAAGAGAAGATCCATAATTTCGTGGGGGAGACCACTTTGCTTGAATCTGCGAAAATACTCCAGGGTGCGCGTATGCATCTGGCCAATGATTCTGGTTTGACCCATATCGCCACGGCATTTCGTATTCCGGTGGTGGTGATTCTGGGACCGACGGCAAAACCGACGGTTTTCCATCCGAAGTATACCAGGCACGAGATTGTTGAAGATGAAGACCTTCGATGCCGGCCGTGTACTCATATGGGACGGAAACGCTGTCCGTTGGGGCATTTCCGGTGTATGCAAAATATTCAGGTAGAGGATGTATTTTCGGCATGCGGGAGAATGCTCGGACAATAAAGAAAGTCTTCTGGTTCGTGTTTTATAATACCGTCATCGTGCCGGTGGTGTATCTTGTATTCCGGATACTGGCAGTGTTCTCCGGCAAGATTCGGCGGGGCATGGCCGGACGAAAGCATTTGCAGACGGCGATGGAAACATTCAACCGGACTCGAGATGCGAGCAAACCCCTGTATGTCGTGCACTGCGCATCTTTGGGTGAATATGAAATGGCGAAACCGGTGCTGGAGGCGATCCGCAAACGCAGTCCGGAAAGTTATCTGGTCCTCACTTTTTTCTCTCCCTCCGGATTCGAACAGGTTCGGGAGACGGCTCCGGTGGATCTGGTCACCTATTTGCCATTTGATTCGCTCAACCGGGTGAGCCGCTTCTATCAAACGCTGGCACCAACCGCATTGATGCTCACCAGCTATGAGATCTGGCCGAATTTAATCTGGCTCGCGGCCAGATACCAGGTCGAAGTGTATCTCACTTCCGCCCGTCTGCAGAATGGCAATGCCAAAACCTATCCCCTGGTGCGCTCGCTGTATTCGACGATCTATGGCAGCATCGGTCATATCTATCCGATTACGCAGGAAGATTATGTGAATATCACCCGATATTATGCGCTGCCCGATTCGACCGAAATACAAGTGACCGGAAACACCAGATATGATCGCGTCCTTGAACGAGCAGAATTGGCGAAGGAACGGCACCTGCTTCCTGGGCGCTACCGACATGCCCCGACGTTCATCGCCGGGAGTATCTGGCCGGCGGATAACAGAATTGTTCTTCCCGCGCTGGAGAAGATCATGAGTGAATTCCCTGCCTTGCAGGTGATACTGGCTCCCCACGAACCCTGCGAGTCCCATCTCAGAGATTTAATCACCTGGTGTGAGAATCACCACCTCGGATATGAATTTTTCTCGGAATTGCACACGACTGAGGAGGCGGGAAATCATAACCGGGTGTTGTTTATCGATACCATAGGGGTGCTTGCCGAATTATACCACGAGGGAGACATTGCTTTTGTGGGAGGCGGGTTTTCAGGGTCCGTGCATAACGTGATGGAACCGGCTGTTGCCGGATGTGCTGCGTTGTTCGGACCTGACCACCGGAATTCCGATGAAGCGGAACAACTGATCAGTACAGGGGGAGGATTCGCAATACAGGAAAGCGAACAATTGTTTTACAAACTGCAGGGATTGCTCACGGATGCTGAAGCGCTTCGGGTCGCACAGGAACAGGCATATGATGTAATCGAGCGGAATGCCGGCGCCACCGGAACAACGGTGGAGGGCATTTTAGCCCACCAGGCTGATCAGCTATGAGCGTGCTGCAGTGTTCCCAACTCTGGTATCGACCATCCGGAGATGATGAGTACATCTTCCGGGCATTGAATCTCCGGATGGATATACATCAGAGGACGATCCTGGTGGGCGAAAGCGGGACCGGTAAAACAACGCTCGGATTATTATTGGCCGGAGCGCTGACCCCGGAGAAAGGGCAGATCCTCCTGGGGGATACTCCCATAGAACATTCGACTATCCGGATCGGCTTCCTTCGCCAGAATCCGGAACATCAGATCATTGGTACTACCGTGGAGCGGGATGTGGCGTATGGACTTGAGAATGAAGGGGTCGAGCCTGATATTATGCATCGGAAAGTGCGTGAAGTGCTGCGGTTTTTTAAACTCGCTTCCTGTAGAAGTAGAGAGATTTCCAGGCTGGCGGGCGGGCAAAAACAAAAAACGGGATTGGCAGGACTGCTGGCTATGAGTTGTGACTATCTGATTCTGGACGAACCTACCTCGTATCTCGATTACCCGATGCAAACTGAACTGTATGAAATTATGGAGAAAGTATATTCCCGGGGGATCGGATTTCTCTGGATAACACAATACCCCGAAGAGCAGGTCATCGGTGACAGAGTGCTGGAACTGGGCTGGAACGACGTAAGAAAAGATGCTGCCGCCGGATGGCCTCAGCCCCGGAAACTAACCATTACTGAGAACAAGGGGAACGGCCGCGGCTATTTTTCGTCGGCTGATGTGATTCTCTCGGCTCAGGATTTAGAATTCCAATATCCTGCAGATGATGGCGGTTCGACATTCGCCCTGGCTGCAGAAAATTACGCATTGCACCGTGACGAGATCCAGGGATGGTATGGATATTCCGGATCAGGGAAGTCGACGTTTGCCAGGATCGTTGCAAGAATTCTTCCGGTGGCCCGGGGGAGTATCCAATATGACCTGGCGCCGCATGATATTATTTATATACCACAATTTGCGGAACATCTGCTTCATACCGGCACATTGGACGAGACTCTCCTGGTGCTGCGGGAGCGGAAAGAATTTCGGGAAGAGGAATACCGGGAGCGGTTGTCCGAGCAGTTAATCGCCCTTGGTATAGACAGGGAGGAACCGTTTTCCCGGCCGATATGGAGTTTCAGCGGAGGAGAGCAGCGGCGGATCGTTCTCGCAGTCGGCGCGGCACTGGCCCCCGAATTGATCATTTTTGATGAGCCGACCATCGGGATCGGTCCCGGTGATCGTGATAAAGTGAAGAGATTGTTTACTTCGAAGACATTATCCACTATAATTTGTATTTCACATGAATACGAATTTCTGAAGGAAATTTCCGAACGGGGTGTCTATTTTTCCAGCGGAACTGTTTCAAAGCCTATGGATTGGCAGGAGTTGGAGAGCACCTATGATTACCAGACCGCCCGTTTTTTTCAACAACGCGAAATACGGGTATCACCACAGATGCGGATGCCATGACAGATAAATTGCCATATATTTTCTCCGCCGCCAACCTCGTCAGCATCCTCCGTGCTTTTTTAATCGTGCCCGTCATTATTGCACTGCACTCCGGCCATATCTTGCTTACACTTGCGTTGATGGCAATCGGTGTGTTGTCAGATTTTCTGGACGGGTATGTTGCCCGGCATTCCCGGACGATTTCATCCTTCGGTAAAGTGCTGGATCCGGTGGCGGATAAGATAAATATCGCCAATCTCCTTATTTATTTAACCGCATTCCGGGGGTTGCCCTGCTGGTTTTTCACCATCTTAATCGTGCGTGATTTATCGCTTGCAGCCAGCGCCGCCTACCTGATGAATGCGCATCGCAAAGCATTCCAGGCAAACTTTTCCGGGAAACTCAGCATAAATTTGGTGGCCTTAACCATCATTCTCTATGTGATTGATTGGTCCCCTTACAAAGAATATGTCATGTGGCTGGCCACCGGCTCCATGGTTCTGTCCTGGGGGCGGTATTTCCGGGTGTATTTCATCTTCTTAAAAATTCATTTGCGCAGGAGAGCGGGAGGGTCAAACTATGCGTAATGCGTTTCGGAAATTAAAGGATGGTTTGCAGAAAACGCATGAACACATGGTCGACAAACTCGGACAAGTCTTCACCGGAAAGACGAAAATCAATGAGGCGGTGTTGGACGAATTGGAAGCGATTTTGATTGAGGCGGATATCGGGGTGGAAGCCACTTTGCAGCTGCTGGATGATCTGCGTGAGAGAGCGGAGGAGATCGGTGAAGTGGATATGCATTCACTGCAATCGGTGTTGCAGAAAGAAATTAAATCATTGTTCACGAATGGACAACAACAGCCCGAGCCCGGATCGCTGGCTCACCCTCATGTGATCATGGTGGTGGGCGTGAACGGTTCCGGAAAAACCACCACCATCGGAAAGCTGGCGCGGTATTACAAAGACCGGGGGAAATCTGTTTTACTGGCTGCCGCAGATACCTTTCGTGCCGCGGCAGTGGAACAGCTGGAGATGTGGGCGGATCGCGCGGGTGCGGAAATCGTCATCAATAAGCAGGCCAAAGATCCGGCTTCGGTGGCGTTTGACGCCGCTGCTGCTGCCAAAGCACGGAATGTGGATATCCTGATTACCGACACGGCGGGCCGGCTCCATACCCAGAAGAACCTGATGGAAGAGCTGCGAAAAATTCAGCGGGTGCTGGGGAAGCAGATAGAGAATGCACCCCACGAAACCTTGCTGGTCCTGGATGCCACCACCGGACAGAACGCTATTATGCAGGCGAAGCAATTCAATCAGGCTGTCCCCCTCACCGGTTTGATTATCGCCAAGTTAGACGGAACCGCAAAAGGGGGAGTGGCCATTGCAGTGAATCGCCAATTGAATATCCCGGTGCGCTATGTTGGTGTGGGGGAAAGGATTGACGACCTGCAGGAATTTGACCCGGAACAATTCGCCGAGGCACTGTTTTATAGTTAATGGGTCAGAGAAAACGCCTCGCCCCGAAGGGATGCTCCGAAGTCCCGGAAGGGATCCTCCGAA
>CAYPST010000162.1:0-6926 GCA_964413425.1 uncultured bacterium | reverse complement strand
ATGAACCCCTACCAATCCGCCGGCCGTGTGAAGGCGTTGTTGTTTTTATTTGCCATTGCGATCATCCTGGGTGCCTTGATTTATACGCAATCACTGGTAAATCGATTACGCGATGATATTCGCGAATACCTGAATTTCTACGCGGATGTGTACGCCGAAACGGCAACCGATTTCCAGACGACCGATTCCCGGTTTTTCTTCGAAGAGATTGTTCAGCGAATTAACTTTCCGGTGATTATCAGCAGCCAGCGGGATGCGAATCCCACAGCCTGGAAAAATATTGGAATACCTGTCGATTCCACCGGGCCGGAGATCCTTGCGGAAATCACTCAACGGATGAACGCCATGGATGAGGCCAATGAACCTATTCCCATGCATTTCGAAGAGATCGTCATCGGCTATATCCACTATGGGGATTCCCGGATTATCCGGGAGTTGCGTTCTCTCCCCTATATCGAGATTGGGGTGGTGGCCCTGTTTATTTTAATCGGGTATATGGGGTACCAGACGATCCGGAAGAGTGAACAGCGGCTCATCTGGGTGGGGATGGCGCAGGAGACCGCGCATCAGCTGGGAACACCTATTTCGTCACTATTGGGGTGGATTCAACTGCTGCGGGAAAAAGGACTCCCGGATGGGGCCCGGCACATCCTGGATCAAATGCGCAAGGATATCCGGCGGCTCGAACAGATTACCGCCCGGTTTTCCCAGATCAGCTCGCGGGAGGAGTTGGTGGATGTTGAACTGGGGGCAGTCATTGACGAGGCTGTGGGCTATATTCGCAAAAGGCTTCCGCATACTAATAAATCGATACAATTGGAGGTCGGTGGAGACACCGCGATGGAACTGCCCATGAACAAAGAGCTCATGGAGTGGGCGCTGGAGAACTTGATCAAAAATGGCATTGACGCCATGGATAAACCGACCGGCACAATCCGGATTGAGGTGAACAGCACCAATTCCCGAACAGTCACAGTGGACGTGATCGACACAGGGAAAGGGATCACCGGGTTGACGGATAAGAATAATATTTTCAAACCGGGGTACTCCACAAAAAAAAGAGGCTGGGGGCTTGGCCTGTCTCTCACCAAACGGATCGTTGAAGAATATCATCAGGGGAAACTCGAGTTATTAACCACATCCTCCTCGGAGGGAACGACAATGCGGATTACTCTGGATAAGGAGAAGTTGTCCCGGTTGAAATCCTCCGCAAATATTTCAATGGAAAGATCAACCTGAATCTTTACTCCGGAGAGAATTACTCTTTATTCTCTCATGCCTGAGCGTTAATTTTCCGGTAGAGGAAGTGAAGAACTCATGCGAACCAAGATATAAAACTGGAGGAGCCTGACCATGAATAAATTATTTAAGATGCGTACTGCAGAAGCCCATTGTGATATTCCGTGCGGCGTGTATGAAAATAATACCATTAAACACGCTGCAGAGACGGTGTTCAAGATGGCCACAAAAATGCATGACCTGCAGCATCCCGGGCCGAATGCTTCGAAAGAAGAAAAAGTGGCCTACCATAACACTATCTCCAGATATGTGATGGTCAAAGAAGAGTATGCTCATATTTGCAAAGAGCAACTCCTGATTCTCTGGACGGATTATTTCAAACCCGAACATCTGGACCAGGTGCCGGATTTGCATGATAAGGTGTGGAAAGCGACCAAGCTGTGCTCGAAAGTAAAAAGAGAAGGCACCGTCGAATCGGCTACAAATCTCAAAGACGCTGTAAAGGAGATTGCCGATATCTTTGAACAGGTGGAAGGCAGTACCGCTACCTATGAGTATTAATGTGCATCAGATTATATAAGATCACTGGCTGGAGCATGGCGCCCTCTCTGAAAGAGGGCGCCCGTGTTTTCGCCTGTACGGCTGGCAGGCTGCGCCTGGCGGATGTGGTTATTTGCAGGCATCCGACCACTCGTCAGGAAACAGTAAAACGAATCGTACGGAAAGAAGAAGATCAGTACTATGTGGAAGGTGATAACCTCACTATGTCCACGGATAGCAGACACTACGGCCTGGTGACGAAGAAAGATATTGTGGCGAAAGTTCTGTTCCAGTACCGGCCGCGATTCCGAGTTTATATCTGAGCCTCACTGCCCGTGGGGCCTCTCTGAAGCGATTACGGGTTTATTCCTCTGTCAAATCCTGTATCAATCCCTCCCTGAGATCATTATGTATCGGTGAGGCGGCGTGATACGAATCGTGCCGGACCACCAGAGAGACCGGCGTATTCGAGTTGCAGAACATCTCTCTGGTGTGCTCACTGAATTGAAACCGGGCATAATAGGCTGGCTGCCGTAATTTGTTGTCCGTATCAAATGTTGCGTACACCCGTTCGGATGTGTTGATCTCGAACCACACGGATTGATGCTGTGCAAGGTGTTGAAACCGGTGCAGTACTGATTGAATGGCTTCCTTCTTTGGAATGTGCAGCTGGATCACCCCGCATAATTCATCCGGACCGGGAAGCAAGGGAGTGTACATTTCGATGACCTGCTGCACAGCAGATTCCTCCAGTGCACGTTCTGCACGAACGGCTTCCTGAATATAGTATTGGACGGTATCCCGATTTTCGAAGGTCATGAGAAGCGAAGAGCCCAGTGGAAGGGTGCGTTTTTGTTTCAAAGCCACCATTTTTGCCCGGATCTTCGGTCGTCGCCGGTTATATTCGTAAATATTTTTGACGTGCTGAAGCGTGATTGGCTGCATCAGTTTAACCCAGTGTCACATCCAAAAACATCATCAGCACGAAACCGATGAGGACGCCAAAGGTGGCTTCACGTTCGTAGCCCTTCCGATGGGATTCGGGGATAATTTCATTACTGATCACATAGAGCATGGCCCCGGCGGCGAAGGCGAGACCCCAGGGCAGCAGTGGCAGGAAAATATGGACAACACCGGCACCCAGGGCTCCTCCTACGGGTTCCACCAGTCCGGTGAGTAAGGCAATACCGCAAGCAGATAGTTTGGTGTACTGGTGAGAGATCAGCGCCAGGGCAACCACCAGTCCTTCCGGAATATTTTGAAGACCGATGCCGATGGCGAGCACGACCCCGTTACGGATATTACCGGTACCAAACCCGACCCCTACCGCCATTCCTTCGGGGAAATTATGCAAGGTGATGGCGAAAATAAACAGCCAGATTCGCCGGAGTTTTGCAATATCCGTTCCTTCTTTCCCCTTAATGAAGTGTTCGTGCGGAAGATATTTATCACCAAGAAACAGGAAGGTGCCCCCCAGCATGATCCCGATGACAATAATAAGTGCTGAGATAGCAGGATTGCCGGTATTTTGATTGGCAGCTTCGATCCCTGGGAGAATCAGAGAGAATGAGGTGGCCGCCAACATAACCCCGGCGCCGAATCCCAGCATTGAATCCTGAGCACGCACAGAAATCTTCCGGGTAAAGAGCACGGGAATCGCACCGACTCCGGTCGCGGTCCCGGCTGCGAGGCTCGCCCCAATCCCCAGAAGGACTATCGATGAGTCTGATAATTGCGCTATGAAGGCATCCATACAGTATCCTCTCCCGACGGTTGTGTATTGACTGTCAGTTCCCTGTTCTCTGCGATTTCCATAATCGTCTGACCATAACGTGGCCTGCTCATGTTTCGAGATCCGGTTTCCTGGCGGTAACGCCGAAGGCATTCGGTTTCTGTTTGATATCGACGAACCGCGCTTCTGTGAGTCGCTGGATTACTCCCCGGGTGGTCGAACCTCCGGATTTGCTTTCCGGATCACCGATGTAGTGAAAAAGATGTCCGCCCGGCTGTAATACCCGATACAGCTGCTCGTAGAATACGCGACCATACAAGTCACCGGCCAGCGGAAATACCGGCGGGTCATGGATGATATGACGGAAATAGTGCGCATCGAACGTGAGAATTTCCTTGCTGGTATCTCCGATGATGCGGGTGATATTGGCTCGGGTAAACAACTCCTGTGACCAGGGGTTCAGCTCTGCGATTTCAAGCACCACAGGATCCAATTCGATGGTCACCACCTGTGCCGCTCGCTGCGCTGCCTGAATGGCGGTATATCCCAGACCACTGGCTGTATCCAGAATCCGGCCGGAGAGACGGCCGATTGTGGTTAACTTCTCTCTGGTATCCTGCCAGGGATCGATCCCCTTTATCCGATGCATGAGCGTACCGGAAACCAGGAGAGTGGGGGCGGTTTGTGTCGGCATTAAACTGTAGTATCGATTGGTCTGTTCGGAAAACCGCTGAATTTTGTAGGACGTCCCTTCTTCGATATAAAAACAACTGTTCTGTGAAGCCTGAATATCTTCAATAACCTTCCACTTCAGAAATTCCTGAGTGGGGAATTCAACTCCTGCGGGTCGCACAGCCACTTCGATCCGGGAGAGACCAAGATCCGGAGAAGTGGTTGCCGTGCGCTTTGCTGTTTCTCTCGCCTGCAATAAAGGTTTTGTCTGGTAATGTGATAAAACCATATCCGCTCTGTACACTCTGCAACTTTGTTAATTATAGTATATCTCCGACCCGACATCAATATAAACCCGGCTGTTGCTTTTCCTCTACATAAGTGAGAGTGTTCAGAAAACAGTAAGTCTCTACAAACTGGTGCGCCCGGCTTCCATGGAGTATATACAGCACATAGTTCCCGAATATTTTTCGGGATCCAGGAGCCAATTGGTTATGTGTTCTTTGCCCCGACGGGATCTCTTTGCCGAAGGCCTCGAAGAGACTCCCCCAACGGGATCCCTTCTGGGACTTCGGAGCATCCCTTCGGGGCGAGGCGTTTTCTGAATAGACTCATAAGTGAAAATCAGATGGGAACTCTGGTATGGGCCGGGAGTATGGCCTTCTTCCCTTACCTCCCGACTTGAATGCGGCAGCCTGTTCCTATCTATGCTTGACAATCAGAGGTAGACGGCGTAAAATGTAACATTTCGTAAATACTAAAATACATAGGAAGGAAGAAGAAGACATTGGTGTTAGCAGAACTTTATGCAATGGCACAACCGGCTGAAGGGCAAGACCCCAATATTTTAGCAACATTGTTACCCATTATCATTATTTTCGCCATCATGTACTTTCTGTTAATTCGACCACAGTCGAAACGGCAGAAAGAGAAACAGAAAATGCTGGAAGCGCTGAGAAAAGGGGATGATGTGGTGACCTCCGGTGGTATCTATGGGACGATTGAGGCAATCAAAGAAAAGGAGAACCAGGTGATTGTCCGGGTGAGTAAAGATACAAAACTCACCATGTCAAAGAATAGCATTGCCAGCGTCCAGGGGAAAGAGCGGTCCTGAGTGAGCTAAGGTAACGGAATTCCATGGTGCTGAATCTTACACACTACGGCCAGGATATTCTGCGGAAACGAACCCAGCGGGTGGAACAGTTCGACGAATCGCTGGAAAAATTAGTGCAAGAGATGTTCGAAACCATGTACGAAGCGGAAGGGATTGGCCTGGCAGCGAATCAGGTGGGGATTGATAAGGCGGTGGCCACCATTGATATTTCGCAAACGGAGGAGGATGTCGAACCCTTTGTCCTGATGAATCCGGAGATACTGGAAACCGGAGGCGGGGAATCCATGGAAGAGGGGTGTTTAAGTATACCCGGTGTTCGGGAGGAGGTGAAGCGACCGGCGCGGATCGTGGTGAAATATTTGAATACGGAGAATAAAATTATAGAACGAGAGGCCACCGGGTTGTTGGCCCGGGTCATCCAGCACGAAACCGATCATTTGAATGGGAAATTCTTTGTGGATCATATCAGTCCGGTGAAGCGGCGGTTTCTTCAGCGCAAGCTCAATACTATTGCGCGAGAAGGCTTCCAGGCTGAAGAAGAGTAATTCCGGATTGGTCCATCATGCGTGTATTATTTATGGGAACTCCTGATTTCGCCGTTCCCTCCCTCAAGGCACTCCATAAGAGTGAACAAACCGTGGCTGGCGTGGTAACGGTACCCGATAAACCACGAGGACGAGGACAGAAATTGCGTCCCTCCGCAGTGAAGCGGGCGGCACAACAGCTCCAATTACCGATATTTCAACCCGGCGAGTTGGGAGATCCGGCATTTTTATCACAAGTTCGTGAATTACAGGTAGATCTAATGGTAGTGGTGGCGTTCCGGATTTTGCCGGAGTCCTGTTATTCAATCCCCCGCCACGGGGCGATAAATCTGCATGCCTCGCTCCTGCCCGAATATCGGGGGGCGGCTCCTATTCAGCGGGCACTCATGAATGGAGAACCCCGTACCGGTGTGAGTACATTTTTCCTGGAACGTTCCGTTGATACCGGTGCGATTCTCATGCAGGAGGCCATCGAAATAGGCCCCAACGAAAATGCCGGTTCCGTCCACGATCGCCTGGCAGAACTGGGTGCGGACGTGGTGCTCAGAACTATCCGGGGGATTGAGAATAATTCCTTGCAGCCGGTTCCCCAGCGAGAAGCGGCAGCAAGTAAGGCCCCGAAAATCACCAGGGAGGATCGATATATTCGCTGGCAGCAAAAGGCCGAAGAGGTCCACAACCAGATCCGGGCACTCTCTCCGTATCCGGGCGCGTTTACCGTCTGGGATGACTCGCGGTTGATCATCTATGAGGGACGAATCAGTGACGCTGCAGCATCTCCGGACACTGCTGAACCCGGAGAGGTGATAAGTGTGGAAGATGAGTATATCCACGTGGCGACCGGTGAGGGGTGCTACGCGATTTGGGAACTGCAACCCCAGGGAAAGCGCCGCATGTCAGCCGGAGACTTTCTGAACGGGTATGACCTGCTGGTGGGGGATGTATTGCAGTGAACAGGAGTAAACCGCAGGGATTAAGCCTCACCAATACCCAAATTGAGCGATTTATTTCTATACATCGCTCAATCGACCCCGAAAACGGCGTCGGGACGTTCCGCACCCATTCGGTGAAAACAAACATTTTC
>CAYPST010000161.1:0-6966 GCA_964413425.1 uncultured bacterium | reverse complement strand
GGGAACTATGTTCGGTATATACTCCATGGAAGCCGGGCGCAACAGTTTGCAGAGATTTACTGTTTTCTAAACACCCACACTGTTTGTAAAGAACCTGTCTGTTCGATCAAATAGTACGCTCCGGCGGAGCGCTGCGTACCAACCCTCAGAAGTTTGCCGTACACCAATCCCCGGAGGTGCCGCAGATGCCACGCGGAACCTTCATAAGTTTCCTCACCGGAAAAGAGTATTGCCTTGCGAATCAGACGACAATTTGTTTAATTATTGCGGAATTTACGTCAATCATGTAAAGAGCAGAGCGGAACCCGATGGACGTTTTATTTCTCTCTCGTCTGCAGTTTGCCTTCACCGTCGGCTTTCACTACATCTTCCCCACCCTCAGTATCGGGCTTGGCGTTATCCTGGTGATAATGGAGGGCATGTATCTGAAGACCAATGACGAGTTATACCATCAGATGACCCGGTTCTGGGTGAAAATCTTCGGGTTGACGTTTGCCATCGGCGTGGCGACGGGGATTGTGATGGAGTTCGAATTCGGTACCAACTGGGCGGTGTACTCCAGATATGTGGGGGATGTATTCGGCAGTGCCCTGGCCGCCGAAGGAGTGTTTGCCTTTTTCCTGGAATCTGGATTTCTGGCTATTCTTTTGTTTGGCTGGGATAAGGTGAGCAAAACAATGCATTTTGTCGCCACAGTTCTGGTGGCATTCGGCGCCCATTTCAGCGCCGTCTGGATTGTGGTGGCCAACTCCTGGCAGCAAACACCGGCCGGATTTCACATCGTGGGAAACGACGTGAATGCCCGGGCGGAGATTCTCAGCTTCTGGGGCATGGTATTTAATCCTTCCTCCATGGACCGGTTGTCTCATGTGCTCATGGGATGCTGGCAGGCAGGGGCCTGGCTGGTAATCAGTGTGAGCGCCTATTATCTCATCAGAAACAAGTATACCGAATTTGCCAGAAACTCCATTAAAATTGCACTAATCGTAGCGATGATCGCCTCGGTCCTCCAGCTGGTCACCGGGCATTCCAGTGCGGTCGGGGTGAGCGAACATCAGCCGGCTAAAATGGCTGCCATGGAAGGGCACTATGAAGAGGAAGCGCCCGCGCCTATGTATTTGTTCGGTTGGGTGAACGATCAGCAGCAGCAAGTGCGGTTCGGAGTCAAAATCCCCGGGATGCTGAGCTGGCTTATCACCGGCGATCCGGACACTCCGATTACCGGGCTGCGGGCTTTCGAACCCGAGGACCGGCCACCGGTGAATATTGTGTTCCAGAGCTATCATCTTATGGTCGCCATCGGGATGGTGCTGATTCTGCTGAGTGCATTCGGAATATACTTCTGGGCGCGTGGATCCCTTTTCCGGAACAGGTGGCTGCTGTGGATTTTTGTATTCACGGTTCTGGGGCCCCAGATTGCCAATCAGGTGGGGTGGATTGCGGCAGAAGTCGGACGGCAGCCCTGGATTGTGTATAACCTTCTGCGGACAGCGGAGGGACTCTCGGAAGCCGTCACCGGAAATATGGTGCTGGGTTCCATTATCATGTTCGGTATTATTTATATTTTACTGTTTGTGTTATTCATCTATTTGCTCAATGGGAAAATTCAGAAAGGCCCGGAAGGCGTTGAAGAAGAACCGCTGGTAACTGGTCACAGAGCATAAGGGATACCCATGGATCTCAATACGATTTGGTTTGTTTTAGTCGGAGCTCTCTTCACAGGATATGCTGTCCTGGACGGGTTTGATCTGGGAATCGGAGCGCTGCATTTGTTTACTCACACCGATGAGGAGCGGCGGCTGATGATTAATGCCATCGGACCGGTGTGGGACGGGAACGAAGTCTGGCTGGTCACCGGGGGAGGCGCTTTGTTTGCCGCATTCCCGGAAGCCTACGCTACGGTATTTTCGGGATTCTATATCGCCTTCATGCTGTTTTTACTGGCTCTGATTTTTCGGGCAGTGGCCATCGAGTTTCGCAGTAAACAACCCACGCAGTGGTGGCGAACTCTGTGGGATGTGGGATTTGCTTTCGGGAGCGTGCTGGCAGCATTTTTATTGGGCGTCGCCATGGGGAATATCGCCCACGGGATTCCCCTGGATTCCCGCCACGTATTCAGCGGCACGTTTGTCGACCTGATCAAACCGTATACCATATTGACCGGCATTACCACGGTAGCACTCTTTGCAATGCATGGTTCCATCTATGGCGTCTTAAAAACCACCGGGGAGCTCCACGATAAGCTGCGCCGGTGGGTGAAAAATACCATGATTTTCTTTATCCTTATGTACGTCATCACCACCATGTATACCCTGTTGTATGTCCCGCATATGGCAACCCTCATCGAGGCACATCCTGTATTATTTGTGGTTCCGTTGATCACTGTGCTGGCGATTGCCAATGTGCCCCGGGAATATTATTATAACCGGGATTTCCGGGCCTTCCTTTCATCGTGTGTGGCGGTGATCTCACTCCTAGCGTTGTTCGGGGTGGGCATTTTTCCGAATATGGTGTACTCTGCGCCGTACCCGGCCCATAGTTTGACCATCTATAATGCCGCCTCTTCACCCAGAACATTGCGCATTATGCTCACAATCGCTGCCATCGGAATGCCGCTGGTTATCGCCTACACCTCCAGTATTTATTATATCTTCCGGGGGAAAGTCGAGCTCACGGAGCACAGCTATTGAGGTGTGCCGGTTCAGGGCAAGGAACAAACACCACCGATCATTAATAATATACTGTGATGATGAATAATCCCGAATATGTCGAAGACTTACTGGAAAACGCCCCCAATTCCCCGGGGGTGTATATGTTCAAGGATAGTAAGGACGATATCCTCTATATCGGAAAGGCCAAAGTACTGCGGAATCGGGTCCGTTCGTATTTCCGCGGCAACGAAGCCCATTTAAGCCAGCGCACCAGAACAATGATGAATCAGGTGCGAGATATCGAATACTTTATGACCGACTCCGAGGTCGAGTCGCTGTTGCTGGAAGCGAATCTGGTGAAGGAATATCGCCCCCGCTACAATGTCCGGCTGAAAGATGATAAATCCTATCCTTACGTACGCATCACCAATGAACCCTACCCGCGGGTTTTTATCACCCGGAAAATCATCAAGGATGGGTCGAAATATTTCGGCCCATATACCGACGTCTCCTCCCTCCGGTCTTCCATGCGAGTGATGAAAAAGGTCTTTCCTATCAGAAGCTGCCGCTACCATATCGACCGGGAGGCCATAGATCAGGAGAAGTTCCGGGTCTGCCTGGATTATCATATCAAGAAGTGCGAGGGACCGTGCGAAGGACTGGTCAGCAAAGATCACTACGACCACATGATCGAGAGAGTTATCGATTTTCTGAATGGCCGGACTGACGAGGTGGTGGAATATCTCTCCGAAAGAATGGAAGAGGCTGCCGAGAATTTCAAGTATGAAGACGCCGCCCGGTTCCGGGATCAAATGCAGTCCGTGAAGAATTATGCCAGCAAGCAGCGCGTAGAAATCGGAGATTTTGAAGACCGGGACGTCCTGGCCATGGCATCGGAACGGGACGACTGTGCTGTGGTGGTGCTCAGGCTGCGCAATGGCAAGATCATCGGACGGGAGCACTTTTACCTGACCGGGGTGGAAGAGAAAGCAGAGTCCGCTATCCTGGAAGAGTTTGTCAAACAGTACTATATGAAGGTAGATTTTGTCCCCAGGGAGCTTTTGTTACCCGTTCTTCCGGAGAACAAAGAAACACTGGAAGACTGGTTAACCTCCCGCTCGGCTCGGAAGGTTTATTTCAAACAGCCAAAGATTGGCGAGAAAAAGAAACTCCAGCGGCTGGCGGAGAAGAACGCGCAACTGCTGCTGGGTGAACTGCAGGTTCAGAAAAAGAAGCGTGCGGATTTCATCCCGAAGACTGTGGCGACACTTCAGGAAGAACTGCAGATGGAGGCCCCGCCCCGGCGGATAGAAGCCTTCGATATTTCGCACATCGGCGGCACCAGTATGGTTGCATCGATGGTGAGTTTTGTGGACGGACAGCCGCGAAAGAACGAGTACCGCCGGTTCAAGATCCGGACAGTGGAAGGCAGTGATGATTTTGCCGGCATGCGTGAGGTGGTCCAGCGTCGATACCGGCGGGTGTTGGAAGAGCAGTTCCCGGTGCCGGATCTTATATTAATCGATGGCGGCAAGGGACAATTGAATGCAGCCGTGGAAATGCTGAATGACCTCGATATGCCGCCGGTGACCATCATCGGACTGGCCAAGCGACTGGAAGAGGTCTATATTCCCCAGCAGTCGGATCCCATCTTTATTGCCAAGAGTTCACCGGGATTGATACTGCTGCAGCGAATTCGGGACGAAGCGCATCGATTCGCGGTCACCTACCATCGCAAGCTCCGGGGAAAATCAATGGTGGTATCCGGGTTGGATGAGATTGAAGGAGTCGGCAAGATTCGCAAGCAGCGTCTGATGCAGCGGTTCGGCAGCGTGAATAAGTTAAAGCAAGCCACCGTCCAGGAAATAGCGGAAGTCAAGGGTGTCTCAGAGAGTCTGGCGATTACCATCAAACAGCAGCTGACCGGTGAAGAAATCGTTCATCAGGACTCCTGATTCTTTCTCCTCTCGTTTTACAGGAAAAAGACATTTCTGATACGCTTCTGAATTCTCTGAGAGCCTATCAACTCTTATTCCCGATATATCATCAGGATCATTTGGGTTTGATAAAATATCCCGAATAATCTAATTTACTGCCATTGAAAGGGAATGATACTTGTATGGTTTTACCGGATATACAGCCATCGAAAATCAGGGAAATGCACGGAATGGCCGGACCGGAGTCGGTCAACCTGGGATTGGGGCAACCGGTGGTGGAGACTCCGCAGGAATTGGTTGAGGTGATGAATCGCGTTATGCTGGAGGACGATCTGGGGTATACGGGCTATGCGGGCCTGCCGGAGTTGCGTGAGATTATCGCAGGCGAAACCTGCGGTTCAGCGGGTGATAAAGAGCAGGTCACTCTCACTGTCGGGACCACCGAGGGCTTTTTCGCCGCCGTGTTCACTCTGCTCGCACCGGGCGATGAAGTGCTGCTCCCTGATCCGGGATTTGTGCTGTATAAAGCGGTGGTGCACATAGCCGGCGGCGTTCCCGTGTTCTATCCCACTCCTGCTGAGAACAACTTCCATGTGTCCATAGATGATATCGAAGCCCAGATCACACCCCGGACCAAAGCGGTGGTGATCAATTCTCCGAACAATCCGACCGGACAGATTATCCGGAAGGAGACCTTAACTGAACTCAACAAACTGGCTGAACGCGATGAATTCTACATTTTATCCGACGAAGTATATAACAGGTTTACTTATACCGGTCCGGCTCCGTCCGCCTGGGGATTGAGTGATCGGGTGCTTGTCTTCAACGGGATTTCCAAGATGTTCGCGATGACTGGCTGGCGCCTGGGATGGATCGTCGGGCCCCCTGCGGTTATCAAACAAATCAATACTGCTCACCACTATATGGTCGCATGTGCTCCGGCCATTGCCCAGCGAGTGCTCCTGCGGCTGTATGGGGAGGACGGGAACCTTGCAGAACGCATTCGGGCGAACCTGCAGCAGGAGTTTTCGTCTCGCAGGAACACGCTTATCACGTGTATCGAGGAACAGCTGGGCTGGAAATATGTTACTCCGGAAGGCGCATTGTATCTCATGCTCAAGATCCCTGAGGAATTCCTGGAAATGGCTAATTCCGAGCAGATTGCCAGAGACCTGGCTGCTCGTCAGGATGTGATTACCATTCCCGGCAGTGCGTTTGGTGCCATGGGAGAAGGCTATCTGCGGCTCTCATTCGCAGTCAACGGGCGCACCCTGCGTACCGGAATCAGCCGGATGAAGAGATACGCAGAAGAAGGAGCTAAAGTATGAACGCGGTGGAGCTGACCCGGGATTTTGTCAAAATTCCATCTGTGACTCCGGAGGAAGCGCCCTTTGCTCAGCACCTGGAGGAGCTTTTGCGTGGAGTGGGGTGGAATGTGAATCGTCATGAGATAACGGATAATCGTTGGAATCTCTTCGTGTTGCCGGACGACAGGATCGAACCGGAGGTGGTGTTCTGTGCCCATCTTGATACGGTTGCTCCGTATTTGGAGTACGACGAAGACGAGGAATATATCTATGGACGCGGCTCCTGTGATGATAAAGGAGTAATGGCGGCAATGATTGAAGCGATAATGCGGCTGGTTGACGAAGGCCACACCCGGATTGGATTGCTGTTTACGGTTGGGGAAGAAGTGGATAGTATCGGAGCGAAGGCAGCCAATGATTACGCACCTGGATCCGTGAAGTATACCATCATCGGGGAACCGACGGAGAACACACTCATCGTAGGGCAGAAGGGGATTTATATCGTGGAAGTGACGACCACCGGTAAATCGGCTCATTCCGCGTACCCGGAGCTGGGGGAGTCTGCTGTAAGCAAATTACTTGATATTCTGGATCGAATACGGGCGGCTGAATTACCTTCTGATTCCGAGCTGGGCGAAACTACTTTGAATATCAGCAAGCTCTCCGGTGGCGACCGCTATAATGTGATCCCGGATAAAGCCAGCGCCGGATTGATGTTCCGGGTGGCTACCTCAACCGCCGACGTTGAGCAAATAGTGCAGGAGTCCGTAGAGGATCAGGGTGAAATCAAAGTGATCAACAGATCGGAACCTCAAACCATGGTGCGCATCTCCGGATATGATCAGGGGATTGTGGCATTCGGATCGGATGTGCCATATCTGACGAATTGGGGCGAGCGCTTGATGCTGGGACCGGGCTCTATCCATGATGCGCATACTGATCATGAGAAAATCTCAAAGCAGGCCATCAGAGATGCCGTGCAATTGTATGTGGATATTGCGAAATACTTATTATTACAACCCAAATTGAGCGATTTATTTCCATAAATCGCTCAATCGACAAAGAAAATGT
>CAYPST010000160.1:0-7027 GCA_964413425.1 uncultured bacterium | reverse complement strand
GTTATCACGAAAAGGAGGAATCCATGCAACTGAAATCTTCCAATCCCGATCGACTAAATAACCTATACTCTTCTCGCATTATTCCTGCCATTGCAGTACTGCTTTTCATGACACACCTGCAGCTTGGCTGCCAGCCGCAGATGAGTGTTCACCCGGTAAGCATTTCCGGGGAGGCCAATCTCTGGTGGGCGCGGGCTCCTGGTGACCTGAATGCTGACGGGCTGATCGATGTGGCGCTCCAGAATAATAACGGACACGGAGGCTGGCTCGGCTGGCTGGAAGCGGATAGTGCCGGCCGGAGCTGGACCCGGCACATCATCGCCGAACGAGCCCCGGATGGCGGCACCTTTGCCTGCGGCGATATGGACATCGGCGACATCGACCGGGACGGTGATTTGGATGTGCTCGGTTTTGCTCATCCCGGTGAATGGGACAGTGCCGGGACACCCACCGACATCTACTGGTATGAAAATCCTGGCTGGCGGGCACATCACATCGGGCAGGCGCCGGATTTTATCAAAGATGTGAACCTGGTGGATTTCAATACTGATCGAAAACTTGACCTGGTTACCATCACCTATGAAGAGCACATGTTGACGGTGTTTCGTCAGGATCTCCCGGAGACCTGGGTGAAAGCCGCCGAGTTCACCGTGGAGAACCTGCATGAAGGTATGGATGTCGGTGATATTAACGGAGACGGGTATCCGGACATCGCCGCCAATGGCTATTGGATTCAAAACCCCGGGGATGATCTGACCGGCGAATGGACGGTTCGGAGCATTGCCGACAAATGGCACAACCAGACCGGTGATTGGTCACAGAACGCCACCAAAGTGTTCTGCCGGGACATCACCGGCAACGGCCGGGCAGAAGTGTTTATCTCGCATTCCGAACGAACCGGATATCCGGTGGCCTGGTATTCCAGCGATAATCCCGAAACCGGCTCCTGGAGGGAACACGTGATTATAAACTCACTGGCTGCCGTACACACCCTGCAGGTGTATGACCTGGACAACGATAATGATTACGATGTGCTGGCAGGGGTGAATGCAAATCGGGCCAGGGCCCTCAATCTGGAAACCTTCCCGGTGTTCATATTCCGGAACCAGGGCGGCAACGAATCCTGGGAAGAGTTCCTGGTCACAGATGCCGGTATTTACAATGGTCAGGTTGCCGATGTAGAAGGGGACGGAGATTACGACATCTTCCGTCTGCCAACCCATGATGCGACCGTTTTTGAAGTTCTGCTGAATCAGCTCCGGTAGATTTCAGCAGTCTTGCAGGCTGAAATAACATCTCCTGCAATCGGCCCCTCACAGATACCGTCGCCGACCGCTCTCAGAGTCGTGACGGTCGTCCCGATCTCCCGGGCACCTCTTTCCGCCGAAGGCTGGCCCGGAATATGCAGGCCCCGGGTTGCGTCTTCGTTTCCAGACACTGTTCTCTGTGATCCTCATCACTTTTCTGCGAAATCCATCCTCTGTCTCGTTTACTTTCCTGTGAAACTCCGTACGAATCCCTGGAAAAATACCATGCAATGTGAGTAAAAGAAGCCGCGTACCCTGGTTCTCGACCAGTCTGTCCCCCGTTTCGACACGTTTGTCGAACGTTGAAAACAGTTGGAATTATCTTAAGTGTAATTATTACAGTAATTTGAGCTGCAATTTATTAGACTGGCACAGATGTTGAAAAAACACAACCGGTTCACTTAAATGAACGCTCGAATAATTAGAATCAGGAGGTTTGCGATGTTGTTGAGAGACAAATGGATACTTTTTATTACGGTCACAGCCCTGATATTAGCAGGTGTCTTCAGTTGTGATATGCCGACGGAGGAGCCCTCAGGCAGCACCGGTACGTTGAGTGTGCTCCTGACAGATGCTCCCTTTCCTATTGATGCGGTCGACGCCGCCAATGTCACGATTGACAGTGTCGTGATCAGGGAAAAAGTGGAAACCGGTGAAGAAGAAGGCTATCCTTTTATTACACTGACTACCGAAAAGCAGGAATTTAACCTGCTTGATCTCCAGAATGGGGTGGCTGCAAGTTTAGTTGATCTGGAAGTACCGGTCGGGGAATATGACCTGATCCGGTTATATGTCGGAGAAGCCAGTATTACTTATGACGGAACGGAACATAATCTGTTCGTTCCCAGCGGCGCCCAGACCGGGATTAAGATCTTCATCGACCCTGAAATCCAGGTAGAAGGAGGACTAACGTCGGAACTGCTGCTGGATTTTGACGTCAGCCGATCTTTTATTGTTCGCGGGAACCCGAATTCACCCGCCGGTATCAAGGGATTCAATTTCAAGCCGGTGGTTCGGGCGTCCAACCTGTCCACAGCCGGGCGGGTAACCGGGGTCGTGACAGACGCCGTGACCGGAGATTTGTTGGAGGGCATCGAAGTGAAAGCGGAACAGGACACCGGTAGTGTAGCCTCAGCCCTCACACAGGAAGATGGCTCCTATACCATGATCGGATTGCAGGCTGCCGCCTATATCCTGACCGCCGTGGCGAAGGCTGATTATGACTCGACAGCGATTGAAAATGTCAATATCGTCGCCGGAAACGTCACCACGGTGAATTTCGAACTGGATTCTCTGCAGACTGCAACAACCAATTAAAGCGAGCTAAGTACATCTAATGGTAGTGGGAGGACGCATAAAGCCCGGAGCACTGCTCCGGGCTTTTTTATGGATACATCTCTGTTAGAAGAATCATTCAACGGCAGTATATTACTATTACCGATGGTGATTACAAACAATCCCCGTCCCGGCAGTCCAATCGCATTGTCCTTCTTCGAAGAGATTTCTTCGGGAAGGAAAGGACGCCTTCGGAAGGTCTTTTTAAGGTGTTTTCTTCACCTTTTCGTCACAACACCGGGCCTGGGGGCGAGAACGAATAAAATTACCACACCGCCGGATACCTCCTGGGGGAGGAGGCAGAGCCAGCGGTGTGTTCCTGGGAGGGCATCCCGGGAAAACTCTTCTCTTCTCTTCCTGCATTACTCCTGTATTTTTGCCTCAAGATTGCGCATTATCAAAAGACTACCCGCAGAGTCCGATGTTTTCCGGAATGGTAACGTATTTTCCATAACAGGTTTGATCGTATGATTCTTCATTATTTCCAGTGTAGTGGGTGGCTGAAATCAGCCACCCACTATTCACTCATCACACGATAGGAGGACACCACCTCCGGGAGAGAGTCCATCTGCGAAAACCATCGGCACTCCCGGAGGATAGCTTGAAACCATCTCACTGGTCCGCAATCCCTAAACTGCCGATCCAAACTTCACTCGGGCAGTCATAAAATAATAACTCAAAAATAATGCCATGAAGATTGCAGCCTGTGACACCATATACTTAAACTCTGGAAAATTCATAACTTATACAGGGATAAATATTCACAGCACGTTCAGGAGCAGGAAAGTATGTGGCTAAATTTAGCCGATTTTGCAACTGTCTGGCTGAATTCAGCCACTGCTTCGGGAACCGCCCTCACCGTCACTGATACCCGCTCCAATGTATGATATAATCCGTTCTGTGAATTTCAGGAGAGGCTGCTTTACGTTAATTTTGTGTGCAGAGGGTGGATGCTATGGACATCCGGCATCGGAACTCACACCCTGTATTCGCCAATATCCACTTCATTAACTCATATCAACCACCTTTTAAATCATGCGTTTTAATGCCTGCCATGAGTGTGAAGGTAAGGGAACCAGGTGATGGATGGGACCAATGAAATGCGGAATCGACGCCACCAGGGATCCGGAGGAGAAAAAGGAGCACCTGAAGGTGCAATACCCTGGACTTGCCGAGTGGAAGATCCTGGGTGAATACTCCCGGTATCGTGCGGCACAGAAGGCGAAGTATCGATACGCCGAACAGTGTGAATGCCAACCCCAGGCAGAAGGCTGGATTTATAACGGCAAAACCGGTCCCTGGTATGTGTATCATTTTGAAATATGACTATTAACTTAACTCAGTTAAACATTCCGCTCCTTTTGTCGGGGGCCGGTTAGGCAGAGCGCAACGAGAGGCAGGGTGGCTCTCTGCTGAGTTAACTTAATAGTCATAAAAAACCAGAGGGATCCCCGACGACTATAAACTATTTCTGACAAGTGCCTCCAAGTGCCGGCAAGTACAAACGGTGCAAGGGTGTTTTCTTCTGAGAATTGGTAAGCACTTGTGAGCACTTGCAGGCACTTGTGTCACCCTGTACCTGCTGCCGCTCCTATTCCTCCTGCGTTCCTCCTTTCGGCCAGTGGGTAATAATTTGCATAGTTTCTCTGACGAAGGCGCATTCGCACCGGACGGGACATGGCTGCAAATCCTTTTCATTCATACAGTACCCGGGACACTCGTCAGTCTCATTCTTCCGCTCTGTAAAGATCGGACCGGAGTAGAGATCTGTCAACTCGCCGGCGAGCAACGCGAGGGTGTTGCCGCAGGAATGGTTGAACAGAAACAAGCCGGCGCTTAATTCCTTAAAGTGGGCCTGATAGCCAATAAGTATGATATTGGGAGCTTCAAGGAAATCTCCTCGGGTTTGCCATGTCTCACCGCAGGCAGCGCAGTCTTTGAACGTTTCCGGTTCGGGACACTCCGATTGCATATGCCTGCCTCCTGGATGTCTGGGGCTGAATCCTTGCTGCTGTTATCAGTATTGCCATCTATCAAATAAGAGTCGTCACGGTGAGTCTGTCTGGAGATCCACTGCAGCTACTCTTTCTTATATATTCTCCTCTGTTGGAGGTGTTTGTTTTCCATAAACTGTTCGTGGAGAGCAGGGTTCCGTTACTGAGGTCCATTCCACAGGAGAGAAATGCCGCAGAACTGATCCGATAGGCACCCAGAAGCACCGAATACCGATTTCTTTATGGAATTATGAGTCTGTTTAGAAAACAGTAAGTATCGACAACATGTTGCGTCCGGCCTACCTGGATTATATCCCGAACATATTTCCCAACTATTGTTCGGGATACAGGAGCCAATTGGTCATGTGTTCTTTGCCCCGAAGGTCCGAAGGACTCCTTTGGAGGATCTCTTTGCCAAAGGCATCCCTTCGGGGAGAGGCGTTTTCTAAATAGACTCAATTATATGTAAATATCGGCAACTTTTCGCAAAACTTTACCCTTTTTTGCAGCCGTATCCATCATGAATAATTCCGGTGGAATTTCCTGGGAATCGCCTGAATTTTTTTTGTCTCCGGTCAGATGTGCGGGTTCCGGGTGGCAACCGGAATTCGCTCCGGATGCCTCAACGCCAATGGCAGGGCAATGTTCCACACATGCACAGGAAACTCCGTCTCCTCTCACGAACTCCATCATTTCTGTTTTCATTTTTCAGCTCGAGGTCATGTAACGAAAAACTATATTCTTTAACAGGGATCGAAAAGTGATCTGGCTGACATTTTCTGCGATAGATGTCTGAAATCTGCGGAATATCATACATCCACCGGGTAATTCCCGGAATACTGGCAGGGAATCGTGACATTCCACAGAAATCCGCAGCAGGCGGCATACCAATCGGTTTCACGGCTCACCGGGAAGAGGTGACAACGAACAAGTCCCTTGCTGCGCCGATGGCACCGGTTCATATGCGTCCGGAACCACGAGCAGGTGAACTTCAACTTCAGGGCCAAAGGAACCGGGAGAGGATCTGCACTAATTCGTTTCTGTATTTTGAAAGCATTAAAACTGCTGTTAAATTCTCTGCCGAAAGCTCTGAGAACTGCACTTTATTCCAGGAATTTTCACGTTTTCCTTGTTTGACTGAAGGCGAACGGAACAATCCGGAAGGGTGTGAAAAACCATTACATAATGCAACGGAGGCTATGTATGATGAGCAAGCGAATGCGTGTGGCCGGGATTCTGTTCATGCTGGCAGCAATAACGATACGCAGCTGTGGCGGTTCCCAGGAAGAGGACTGGATTCAACTGTTCAACGGAAAGGATCTGTCCGGATGGAAAGTAAAGATTACCGGCTATGAGTTGGGTGAGAATTACGGCAATACCTTTCGGGTGGAGGACGGTCTTCTGACAGTTTCGTATGACCAGTATGATTCCTTTGACGGCCGGTTCGGACACATTTTTTACACAGAGGAATTCTCGCATTACCGGCTTCGGGTGGAATATCGGTTTATTGGGGAGCAGGTCGCCGGAGGTCCGGGCTGGGGAGTTCGAAACAACGGGATCATGATCCACGGTCAGACACCCGAAAGTATGAGCCGGGATCAACAGTTTCCGGTCTCTGTTGAAGTTCAGCTGCTGGGAGGAGATGGAACTAACGAGCGTCCCACCGCGAACGTCTGCACGCCAGGCACCCACATCGTCATGGATGGAAAACTGGTCACCCAACACTGCAATAACTCCGATTCCGAGACTTACCACGGCGATCAGTGGGTAACCGTCGAAGTGGAAGTGCACGGGAATTCCGTTGTCAGGCATATCGTGGAAGGCGATACCGTCCTGACCTACTCGGAGCCGCGGCTGGACGAAGAGGATGCCGACGCCAAGAAACTTCTGCAGGCCGGCAAAGCAAAGATGGTGAGCGGCGGCACCATCTCTCTGCAGGCCGAGAGTCACCCGACCCAGTTCAGGAAAGTGGAACTGTTGCCACTGGAGGGATAGGGTCCGGGAGATGGCAAGCGTGATGCAAATTGAATTTTCGCCGACTGCATCTACCGTCGGCGACCCGGGGAGGGATCACCGACGACAGCCATTACTGTTGTCTCCAGATTATCAACTGGGCACGTGAATCCCCAGCGCTTCCAGGAGCTGGGGTTGGTTCCGCGGGGCCAGCCGGGCGTATTTGCAGAACTTCTCCATATCCTTATTCAGTTTGTCCACCACCTGGTTCTTCCGCCGGCTGGCATCCCGGGCTTCCGCTTTCTGGGTTTCCTGGTGGGCATTCGCCTCCCGGAGTACTGATTGCCAATTTTTGCAGTGCTCCGGATCGTTCTTCAGTGCGCAAAGAGACCTTGCCAGCATCGCTCACGGAACTCGAGGAGGGTGTGGAAGTAATAC
>CAYPST010000159.1:0-7039 GCA_964413425.1 uncultured bacterium | reverse complement strand
GCGAGCACCACTGCCAGGTGTTCCCCCGCCCGCATCCGGTCAATGCAGTTGTCTACGATGGTGTCGAGTTCGTTGTTCATGTGACCACCAATATTCTGGAACCACGAATTGAGAAAAAATAGTTAAGAGTAAAGAGAAAAGAGTAGGTGGTGCATATCCTAGATAGTGTTCCTGGAAATGCAGTACGATAAATTATTTTCTGCCCAACCACTCTTAACTCTTCTTTATTTCCTGTTTTTTTCGTGTGAATTCGTGGAATTCGTAGTTTCTCTTTCTTATTGTTCCGGTAGTATCTTTCGTAATTGCTTCAACGCCCGGAACTGCAGTGCGCGCACGGCTTCCGGCGTTTTGTCCAGGAGTTCGGCGACCTCGTTTGCCTGATACCCTTCCACGAATCGGAGCAGCACCACCTCCTGCTGGTCCGCTGTGAGCTGTTGGATTCCTTTGCGGAGCTCCTCCCTGAGAAACTGTTGTTCAATCGGTGCACTGTTGCTTTCAAAGAATTCAATCGTCTCACCCACAGCACTGGTGTCACTCCGTACTGATCTCTTCCGATAGTAATCCACAATCCGGTTGGAAGCGATTTGATATATCCAGGCCAGGAAGTATCCCTGCTGCTTTTGAATCGAGTCGAGCATGCGCACGAAAACATCATTGGTTAAATCTTCCACGTCCTCTCTGGTGTTCACCCGGTAATATACATACCGGTAAATTTTTGAGTACAGCAGTGTAATCAACCTGGATTGTGCCTGGGTATCCTCCTGTTTTGCAAGGTCAGCCAGCGCCTGAATTTCCTGGTCATCCACCTGATCCGGGTGTTGTGTCATTCGTATTCTCACATTTTACAGACGAATTAATATCGATTCTGTTATGGGATGGTATAGGAAATATCCAAGAAAGTTGTCGGAATGGAAAGATAAATTTTAATTTCTGGATAGGTGCGGTTGTTGTCATATTCGATCGCTGTAGTAGAACGGTTGCTTCATCTTTGGTTTGGGAAGATGCCTTCAGATATTTTGGAATCTTACATCCGCGGTATGCATTCTCACCCTTGCATTTCATTGGGTCTCTTCAGTATATTGTTTTAAATACTCACAATGGAAGGGAATCCCTATTATGCCAATTGTCGATGTGCCTCAGGCACTTCGAGACAAACTTGGCCCTAAAGCAACCAAGGAATTCATTGAATTGCTGAATACGGTGCGAGAGGAAGACTATCAGCGGATGAAGGAAGCCGTTCGGGATATCGTTCGTGTGGAGATTGCGGTATCTTCAGAAAAGATAAATGAACGCATTGATGAGAAATATACCTCCCTGAGTGACCGCATTAACAGTGTGGAAACCTCCCTGAATGACCGCATCAGTTCGATGAATGAACGCATCGATGATAAGCATTCCTCTCTACTCCGATGGGTGATCGGTCTGATTGTCCCTCTGTATATTGTCATTATCCTGGGATTTATTTCTTTGGTGGTCACGCTCGCGCCCTAGTTGAAAAATATCCTTCTCAGCACATATCGAGCGTTTTCATATTATCTGGCCCCCCCTCCTTCATACACTTTTCCCTCTCAGAAAAAATAAAGCACTGTGACTCCCGGCGATTCTTTGTTTGCAGACCAGTATTACACTCCAAGGATTACCACACCAGTCCGATGCTCCCCTGAATCATCGAGATGTTCTGACGGATCCGGTGAGTGATATTGTACGAGCCAGGAAAACAGTATAACCAAGCAGTAGAGGTTACCTCTATGGGCACAGAATACACCGGAATGCTTTGCAGATATCGAATGTTCATATGGATTCTTTGAAAAAATTGTCCTTCCATCCCGATACTCCAGACGGGATCGACTGCCCGGGACGGCTCGACTTGATACGTATATTCTCCTATTGATTCGGGTGTGCCAAAGTGAATATTCTCCTGGATGGTCATACCCGGTCGGCGGCCCAACAGGGCGCCCACCTGGCCGAACAGCGCAATTGTAACCCGTGGATGCAGGCGCATCCGGGATTGCAGGCCGGTGAACGGTATGATAAACCACCA
This sequence comes from uncultured bacterium, assembly GCA_964413425.1. Classification (GTDB taxonomy): domain Bacteria; phylum Fidelibacterota; class JAANXI01; order JAANXI01; family JAANXI01; genus DATFLS01. The sequence goes on along the minus strand of CAYPST010000159.1, from coordinate 4,998 downwards.
GGCATTTGATTGAGAGTGAACATCATGACCCTGGTCAGCTGAGGCGATTATATCGTGCCATCGGGCAGGTTGATAGGTAACACCAAGGCTCGTAATCCAACCCCAGACAGGACTCTTGCGGATCGGAACAGTCAGGTCTGCCCAGAGGGCCGGGCCCGGATGCGCCCCGCCGTTCCCCCGAAATACCTCCCGGGGGGCAATTGGTCGGAGCAGCGGATCCGGATCCGGATCCGCAAACGAGCCCAGCGGAACACTGAGCCCGCCGGATACTTTCAATGTTGTGCGAGCCGGTTGCGCAGACAGGCTCGGCTGCAGCACAATGAAGCTCGCAAAAATAAAAAACATGGCTATTAAATCAACTCAGTATGGAATGCAACACTTCAGATGAGCACTTCCCGTGGGAGTGCCTCGGATCCGGCCCCTGGGAGTCATTCCGAGCGACCGACTGGTGTTCAGGAGGGAGTCGAGGAATCTGGCGGCAGGTAGCGGTGCGCCATGCGCGTCTATGGTTCGCGCGGGCACCTGCCGGAGACGGGGCAGGTGAGGAGTCCCGAAGAGATCCCTCCACTCCAGCCCGCCTGGACAGCGGCGGCCTTCCGGTCGGGATGACTCGACTGGGCGCTGCATAGCCTGGTGTCGATGGACAGAGCAATTTGAGATACTGAGGTAATTTAATAGTCATAATAAAAAATATCACTGATCGCATAATCGCCTCCCGAATTCTCGTATCGTAATGATAATCGTTCAGGTGATTTTCCAGCACTTTTACATCATTACCATTTACAAGCACTGAAAATAAAATGCAACATTCATTCCACGCTGACATAAACTTTATAACACCGAATTTCTCAGTTCTTTTTCCCTGCTTTCTTGTACATATATTTCATCCCAAGTGCTTACTCAAGGGAGAACGATGTTAATGAGACCAACTCTTTTCAACTAAACATCCTCTCCTATACACAGAATACATTACATCCAATGATATGTTATTTCACCATAAGTTAGAGGAAGTAAATCGTCAGAAATCTGATGTAAGGTTCAAAAAACTGAGGGTTCTATATGCATTTCAGCTGGTTCGCCGCATTTGTCTCCATTCAGCATCATTATTGAGATCTCCGTAGTGCGGAAAATAGTTTTTAGTAGCGAGGCATGATTACAAGCTTCTTTGCTTGTCCTGCCACAATCCCGGGCGCATCGAATTACTGTATCAGGTGAGAGATCGATGATCGTTAGTGCAAAAAAGCGCTGACAGCCCTTGAAGGGACTGTCAGCGCGAGCTGATTGATGGTTAGAGCGAATCTAGAACGCGACTTCCAGTACCCCTTCCTGTTCCTGATCTTCCTGAGCATCGAGACCGGTGAAGGTTTTCATCTGATCCGGTTGCTCACCGACTTTAACGGTATACAATCCGTCTTTGAACACCTTGGGCCGGAAGCTGGTTCCATTGATACGCAGTGTATAGACCACTTCCCCGGTGGGCTCATAGATAATCTGCACCACCGGATCGGTCATGCCCCGCACCTGAATTTCCGGGAGGTGGGCGACAGCTTCACGGCCGTAATTATCGAGCTGATCGATGGTCACCGGCCAGCCGGTGTACTGTTCGGCGTCCGGACCTGTCACGTCGACTCCCCTGGGCCAGCACTCAATGGTGATTTCCCGGGTGGTGGTATTGAAGCGCACGAGACCATAGCCAGCAGCACGCTCGCCCCATTCGCCGCCCCACTTGTTCTTCCGCTCCTCACTGGGGTTGGCATAGGCATACATGGTGATTTTATTGTGGAGTCCGTCATAGTAGTCGCCGATATGGGAGAGTGGGCCCTCGACCGGCCGACCGTCCGGGCCGTCCTTCGGGTCCCACCAGCGGTTGTAATAATTCACGATGGAGGGAACACAAAAGGAGAAGTTCGAATCGCGAAATTCGTTGATCCCGTGCTGGAGTATTGTCGCCAGATGCTGGTCTCCCGCGATGTGCAGAGCAAAGCTCTTCCGGAGTGCCATGATGGCCTGATCCCGACCCGATTGCGGCCAGCCGTTGGAATCCAGATCGGCAACCAGCCGGTATTCGTATTTGCCATGACGGTGTGCGGCATTGGCGAAAATAGTCTGTGAGAGGGCGGCTTTCATATCCACACCACGCCAGTCCTGTCCCCATTCATCGAGGAATGTGAGCTGACGTTTCCCCAGCAGCACGGCTTCCGGAATGTCAACCCGCTTGGGATCATAATTCGGATCGGTGATATGATCAGGCCGCGGCCCCATCTCCGGGACCACTCCCTGGGGACCGGTTTTAAATTTGCGGTCTTCAATGATGGCGAAACTCACCCGCCCGATCTTAAGATCCGTGAAATAGACGTTGATTCCCCGCTCGATGGGTTCCGGATCGTAGGGATCCGGCAGGTGCCATGACTGTGCATTGTGGACCGAATTCACGTACTGGGCGGAATAGAAATATCCGCCGTCACTTCCGGCTGTGCTGGAGGCTTTGATACCGCCTTCGCCCCACACATTCCCCTGGCCAATGTCGTGATCATCCGGAAGACAGACTGTCGGGCGATCCTTGATAATGTCGCCGAACTCCTCGCCGAACAACAGCCAGGCCTGCTGGTGCAGCTGATGATCGTAGGACTGGTCTCCGGAGAAGAACAGGAGATCCGGATCCTGCGCCTTGATATTCCGGATGATGTCGGGTTTCAGGCGACGATCAGCGTTAGAATTGCCGGTAAAGGCTGCCACCACGATCTCCTCTTTGTCCACCGGATTCTTCCGGATGGTGCCGGTATAGGTGGCGGCTCCGCCGGCTGCCACTACCCGGTAGGCATAGTCTCGGGAATGATCCCATTCGTCGATGCGGAAATGGGCCGTCCAGCGCTTCTTATCCGCCTGGGGAAATCCGTAGGGCTCTTCGCTCACTGTGGTGGCAGCGATGGTCTTCCAACTGCCGTCTTCCCGGATCTGCAACCGCACCACCCGGTCCACTCCGTCATCCAGTGGATAGAGTTGGGCGGTCATCTTCATCGTCCCGTTGTGGACAGTATAGAGCGCAAAGCATATGGCGTCTTCGACAGGAACATCCGTATTCGGCCAGTTTTCTCCTACCGGTTGTGCGGTGGCAGGCAGACTGGTCATCAGGAGACATAACGCCATCGCAGATGATAAAATGAAACGCATCGCATATTCCTTTCTGTTACTCAAGGTTGGATACAGTGTAGTTTATGTACTGCAAGATACAAGCAAATAATTGCTTATACCTGTGCTGAAAATTTCAGAAATTTTGAGGAGAGTCGCAATAGATCAGGAGCTGTATTTTTTCACTCGATTTAAGGAGGAATTTTAGAACACCCTTGCCACACTCGTTTCAAATACCGGATGATTTGAGTTGATTTTTTTTCTTCGCCTTTTTGTAATAACGCCGACAACATATACGCTGTTGGTGCCAGAAAAATTTGAAAGGCCATGTCAGCTCCGGAATCCAGTATCCATTTTTGACGTCGAGTGTTGGGGTTGTCCGTCGTAATGATAAATCTGCCAGAATAACTCCCATACCCTCCTGCTGGGTTCTTCTGACCAGAATCGATCCCCGGTTGTCAACGATTTGAGTCTCCCCCATCATAAATGAATTGAACGGGAGACGTGGATTCAACCCCGGCAGTAAAAGCAATTGTCCGCTAAATTCACTGGCATGCGCACCGTGTAAGACCGGGGTCCCCAGTAATCTGGCAAACGTGGAGGGAGCCGACCGGGCATAATCGCAATTCCGGATATGCATATTGTCGAAGATAAATCTGGGAAATTTCCAGTCCGGTACGGTCCACCAGTTGCTTCCAGCCATGCTAAATTCGACTTTACCTTTCAGTCTGTTCACCGTTCTCGTTCGGATGAGCTCCCAACAGACCGCTGCCCCGGCGGGACCGAGATCAGTCTGCATAATTCCATCATCATTTCCGCCGATATAAAAGGCGTTTTCCCACATGGTCGGTATATCTTTATCATGGGTAAAATACGTACCATCAGGCTGCATGAACACATACGTGTTATAAATATCAGAATCCCGTTGAATCAATAAAGATCCGCCGATGTACCCGGAGTATTTTTCTGCGAGTGTGTGCAGAAGTTCAACTGCTCTATTTTCTTCAGGAAGTGCACAATGAAGCAGTCTCTCATCAAAGACCATGGGGGTAGTAAAAAATTCTGGCAAAGCAACTATTCTGGCACCTCTTTCAAAAGCCTCCCTGGCAAGTTGTTCCACCTGTTGAAGGTTGTAAGCCAGATCAGCAACCCGCCCTTCCATCTGCACAGCTGCCACCGTCACCGGTTTGTTCATGTCAATGGTCATAAGATCACATTTGATATGAACCCCCAGAAAACTATACTGAATCCGCCAAGCTCTCCCAGGATCAGTAAATACATTCCCCAGGTAGTAATGAAATTATGATGTCTGAACTGATTTTCCGTTTGCTTCCGTATCCCATGGGATATATAGGCGATGAGGGCAGTGGTAAAGAAGAAATACACAGCGCCGGAAGAAATGAGCTGCAAAGTTACCGGTTGAGTGTTGAATTCAAGAAGTTTTGCAATGACAAGTGCTGCGAATGAATAAAGCAAAGCCGCCCGATGGGCGATATCCACGTACACATGAGATCTCCCTTCCGGGTCGCTCATCATTTGTTGATACTTCCATACACCTGTGCACAAACCGGTAAATAAAAATAATCCTGATGCCAGGAGGCTGAGTTTAATGGCTGGGTTCATCTATTGCTCCTCCCATACTGTTTCTTCAAGACAATTGAATAAGACCTAAGTTGAGCGATACGAGCTTCGCGAAGTATCGCTTTACTTAGGGAAAACCCCGACTGAGAAAATGTGTGTTTTCACCGAATAGGTGCGGAACGTCCCGACGCCGTTCTCGGGGAGGTGAAAACTTACATTTTCTTTGTCGATTGAGCGATTTATCCCGCCATCCAGAAGACCACGTTTGTCAAAGCGTGGATGAATGGT
>CAYPST010000158.1:0-7202 GCA_964413425.1 uncultured bacterium | reverse complement strand
GTACGTTCCCGTGCATAGTCGTGGGCAAAATAGTGACACAGGGGCAGGATATCCTCTTTTCTCTCCCGGAGCGGCGGAATCCGGAGGGAGAGCATCTTCAACCGATAATAGAGATCTTCTCGAAAACTCCCCTTTTGCACTAACTCCGGCAGCGGGATATTCGAGGCGGCGATAATGCGAAGGTCCAAACGCTCCGGTTTTCGGGCTCCCACTTTCCACACCTCTTTTTCCTCAATGACCCGGAGGAGTTTGGCCTGCATGGCCAGGCTGGTATTCCCGATCTCATCCAGAAAGAGGGTTCCGTCCTGTGCAGTCTGAAAATAGCCCTCCTGCGTGGACTCTGCACCGGTGTAAGCCCCCTTCAGATGCCCGAACAATTCAGACTCCAGCAGGGGTTCTGGAATCGCTCCGCAATTGACCGGAATGAAGGGGCCATCTGCGTTCCGACTCTGCTGGTGGATGGCGGTCGCCAGCACTTCCTTGCCCGTGCCGCTTTCGCCTGCAATTAAAATATCATCCATTTCCCTGGCAGCTATCCGGGCTCTCTGCAACACACGTTGAAAGGAGGGGGAGCTCCCAATCAATCCCGCTTGCTCCTGAAAGGAATTCAGGGAGGAAGTTACCGTAAATTGACCTCGAATATGGCTTTTGTGCCGGATGTCCTCCAGGAGTTCCGGGAGAGTCGCCGGCAGGGAATCAACGGTGAGATAATCCAGCGCCCCCGATTTCATGGCAGCCACCCCTTCCTCCACGGTCGCTTGCCTGGCCACCACAATCGTGGAGAGGTGCGGATACCGCCCACTCATCTCCTGTAAGATCTCGAGTTCCTCTTCCGTATCCTGCAGGTCCAGCAGCAGCACCGGAATAGTTTTCGTGGTGAGACAAGCCCGGAGCTCCTCCGCAGATTCACAGGGATAGAATGCCCACCCGGAGTCCTGGACGATTTCACGGGTTGTGAAACAAGCATCCTGGTTGTCCTGATACATGAGGACCGTGGGGGTTTGCATATTTTTTTTACCTCCTCCTATGGTAAAGGTAACGTGAAAACCCTCACGCGTATCTTATGCTTTTGAGAGTGTTTAAAAAACACCCCTGACGGCATCCCTTGCGGGGGAAGCATACACACAATATTGAATCTGACTTACATTACCATGCCTATTATGCCTGATCACTCCAGCCCGTGATAACGGCCTGAACTTTTGCATGGCGTACCTCCCCCCTCCTGTCCCACGGGTATCTGTTCGAGGAAGCCCGTGGTGAATGGGACACGCTATTCAGCTGTGAGGTTCACACAGACCTTTCTTAGTCTGCTGAGCAGATAGTCATGCTCATATTTCTTCTTTGCGTACCTTGGCGGCCTTCTATGCGTTTTCTAAACAGGTTCATACTTTGAATGAAGCCAGAACTCCACACGAGCCGCAATGCTTGCATCTTCCGGGAACAGCCCCAAGTGCAACCAAAACTACTTACCTATCTGCAGGGAAGGGATAACCAGACTCCACAAATTGTGTACCTATTATACTTATATTTTTGCCCGTTCACAAGATTTTCTTACGCCCTGAATCCTGATATTGAACTGTACTAATTTCCCAACACAGGAACAGCTTGCTTCTTTTCCAATCCAGTCTATCGAATTGATTTATAAATACACTCACCTGAAATAAAGGAAAAACTTCCATACAAACGAAAAGGCCCGCGATATAAACCACGGGCCTGGCATGACTGTACGACATTAATTTCGTAGGTTACTCTACCACATTCACTTCCTGGGCCTTCGGACCTTTCTCTCCCTGGGTTACTGAAAATTCCACCCGCTGGCCCTGATTCAGAGTCCGGAATCCGGTGCCGTTAATATCCGAATAGTGAACAAACACATCGTCACCTTCTTCACGTTCAATAAACCCGAAACCTTTGGCATTATTGAACCACTTCACGATGCCAGTCTCTAGGTCTGCCATTACAATACTCCTCATACTTCAATTAAACTTAACAACTTATCTCCGGCAGCGCATGAATCACAAGCGACCTCTTACAAAATAACGATCCGCTCTGTATGATACATTCTGCCGCCCTTCTAACTTTACCATAATTTATTTCGCCTGTCAAGCTTTCTCTTGGTAATCTTTGGAAAAAAGACGCCTTTATAAAACAAATAAGGTTTATATTCTAATCAACAATCCGGATGTGTTTTCCGTCAACGGCCAGCCCGGTGGAACAGATGTTCGGTACGATCACCGACGCCGGGACTTCGCCAGGTTCCGCTCATAAGAGTCTGTCAAATTCGAAACAGAAAGCCCGACAGATTTCTCGACGCCCCTCATATACGCTCCTCTCTTCAATTTAATTCGTATACTTCCTGTTGAGCGTCGAACAACCCGGATTTTGTCCGGAATAAAAATCCCCGTACGTCAGATACACGATCTTTCTATTCAAATCGATTAATTTCGAAAAAATGGAGCACCGGGTGTATCTGAGGCGAGAGGACCTGTTAAGACAACGTATTTGCCGGATTGTATCTGTCTTCCGTGTATCGATAGGGAGGAAATAAAAAGCCCTCCGGTGCCCCGGAAGGCTTTTTACCTACAAATTGGGTACTGTTCCTATTGTATGACTTCGACTTTTTCAGCCTGTGGGCCTTTTTTCCCCTGGACTTCGGTGAACTGAACGCGCTGCCCTTCTTCCAGCGAACGGAAGCCTGAACCCTCGATCGCCGTATAATGGACGAAGACGTCACCACCGGATTCACGCTCGATGAATCCGTAACCTTTGGAGTTATTAAACCACTTTACAGTACCAGTGATTTGCTCTGCCATTACTGCTCCTTACACTTCTTGTTACTCTTACTTTTCTTTGGCAGAACAGGACAAACTAACCACACACACATTAGCAAGGGCGCATGCTTAATTCGAACGGCTGCCAATCGAAAAATATTTAGCATATATTTTAATGAATGTCAAGCTCTACTCGTCATTCATCCCCGTTTTCGCACGGATTTTCGCCCCTGGCCCGGACAAGGTTGAGCAGGTTTTTCAGTTCGTCAGGGCGCCGAAGTCATTCGCTTCCGAGGGAATTACTTCTGCCTCACTCAATGGTATCTGTCTCAACTAAGAGAGTTATGAAGGATACCTGGCCGGAATATTTTGCCTTAAAATCACCGTAATTAGGGATGTAAATTCATTCCAATGATTTTTAATTTACAAGGTTTGTTTCCCAGGTAAACACTGAGGAGGTGCAGGTATGAAATATCGCAGATTAGGAAATACCGGATTAATTGTCAGCGCCGTCGGGCTGGGGACGATGCAGTTTGGTACGGGAATGAATATGGGCAATCTGGATCAGAAGGAGACCGATGAGATGGTGCGATGTGCTCTGGATCATGGGATCAATTTCATCGACACTGCTGATGTTTACAGTCAGGGTGAAAGCGAGAAGCTGGTGGGAAACGCGATCAAAGATTTTCGCGAGGAAATCGTCCTGGCCACCAAAGTCCGATTACCCATGGGAGAAAATTTCAATCACAGCGGCGCGCACCGGGTGAATATCATGCGGGAATGTGAGGCCAGTTTACAGCGGCTCCAGACCGAGTATATCGACCTGTACCAGGTTCACGGATGGGACAGCAATACTCCCCTGGAAGAAACCCTTCGGACCCTGGATGATCTCGTGCGCCAGGGAAAGGTTCGCTATATCGGATTAAGTAATTATCATGCCTGGCAGGCAGCGACCGCATTGGGACTCCAGGAGAAAAATCACCTGGAAAAATTTGTGAGCGCCCAGATGTACTACAGCCTGGTGGGGCGGGATCTGGAACATGCCTGGATGTCATTCGCGGAGTATCACAACCTCGGCCTCCTGATCTGGAGTCCGCTGGCCGGCGGGTTCCTGGCCGGGAAATACAGCAGGGAAAATCCCCCCGCAGCAGGGACCCGGTTCGCCGAAGCCGGACAGTTTGTTCCCTTTGATGTCGAGACGGGATTTGACATCCTCGACGCCCTGCACAAGGTGGCCAGTCGACACGGAGTCAGCCCGGCCCGGACAGCGCTGGCGTGGACTCTCTCACGTCCCATGGTGAGCAGTGTACTCATAGCCGCCCGCAAACGAGAACATCTGGAGGATAATATACAAGCCGTGAATCTCCATCTGAACGAACTGGACTTTCAGTTGCTGAACGGTGTCTCTGATCCGGGGGTCCCCTATCCGCAATGGATGGTGCTTCAGCTGGATCAGACCGAGGATCCGCGCCCGAAAATTTTGAATCCCCACCGCTATCAAAACGGCGGCCCCTGGGAAGATCTGCGCCTCAGGAAGACTTCCCTGGAAGAATAACGGCACCTTACAGCGGACACGGATTTCCGCGAATTGCCTACAGGCAAACCCACCAATCTCCGGATTCCATGGAAACCCTTCCTACGGGTGAGGTGGGTGGTGGTCAGCACAAACTGTCATGCTGTATCTTCACTGCCTGATAATTCTGTCGGGCTGCCTGGTGATCTCTGACGGCGTAGCAATAGCGACAGCCATGCAGACACGTATCGTAGGATCCGATATCCACACTTTTTACACACCGACATTCGGTCCGCTGTCCCGGATCCTTGCGGCCGGTGACCGAAATTCCGACTTCTTCCCGGAGGTACTCATTGTCGACACATTTCCCTTTTTTAACTCCCAGATGGTCCATGGGAATGCGCTCCGCACAGCTCTGAATGTCCATCCCGTGAGCCTGAGTTACCCGGACCAGCGATGTAATAAAATCCTCAAAACCCGGTTGCTTTTCCGGATGGTCAACCAACGGACCTGTGTGCGCCTCAATTGGCTGCATGTTTCTGCGGGTTTTGGCATAGTAATTCACAAAGCTCATGATCACCCGGGAGGTATACCCTTCCAGTGTTTGTGCGATCTGTGAGAACAACTCCAGGTGACGCCGGAAATCGTAGGCATCACAGAGAATAATGGGATCATACCGCCAGAGGACTCTTTCCGGCCCGAGGTGCCGGCTCAATCCGATAAAATCGTCTCGCAGGATTTCAAATGGCGGAACGCGAGGTTCCAGATCTCTGGAATAATGGGTGAGGGTGTATAAAAAATAATACGGAATGCCCAGCTCGTCCAATCGACGAAGCCTGGAATGCATGGGGTGCGAGTACTTTGTCCAGAACACGATGGCATCGATATCCTCCGGACGAAGCGAAACCTCCCGGCACTGTGCGGGATTGAACGGATTCCGGACCGTACAATATCCCCGGGAGAGCCGGTGGAAAAACCAGTCGGCATAAAACGCCGGAATATCTGTTCTTCTGCTCGCAGAAATAATCACCGGATGCTGTGATTCACCTTGGATTATTCATGAACTAAAATACCGCACACATCCCACGGGGATCCTCCAAAGGAGTCCCTTTGGGACCGTGGGGAGATAAACACAGAAACAAGGAGCCTGCCCCGATACGTCGGGGATGACCACGGAATAAATGGCAAACGGCAGCCGGCAGAAGTATTTCGCCGGAATCTGAGGAGGGCCACGGTCTTCGGGATGTGCCTGTTATTTTATGAATTAACCAAGTCAACAGAATTTTTCTTTTCACTTCATTCGGACCTCACCTTCGGGATCTTCCAGTGCAAGGGATGAAAATTTGTCTCATAATCGTACACATCGATATTTTCACTTCGCTTCAGGCGATCAACGACCCAGTAAGTCAACGGGGTGGCCAGCGCCTCATAGGTGACTTTGAATACCCACTGACTGAGGATGGCCACTCCGATGGCACCGCTGGGAAGGATTCCTGCGAATGCCACCGAAATAAAGACGGCCGCATCCGCTCCCTGGCCGACTATCGTTGATCCGATGGTTCGTATCCATAAGAATTTCCCGCTGGTGAAGATCTTTAATTTTGCCAGGACAAATGCATTGAGAAATTCCCCGAACAAGTAGGCAATGAAGGATGCGACCAGAAGTCTTGGTGTGAACCCCAGTATTGCCCGATACGCGGTGTTGGCTTCTTCCGGAGTATTGAATAATGTCGTAGACCAGAATGGGGCTGCCGGCAGCATCCCCGCGACCCAGATGGCCACCACTGCAATGAAATTGCAGAAAAAGCCAATCCAGATCACCTGCCGGGCACGTGCGAAGCCATAGACTTCTGTGAGGATATCTCCAATAATATAGGTAATCGGAAACAGGATGACTGCGGCCGGTAAAAACAGCCCGAAAATATCCACCATTTTCACCGCAATAATATTCGATATAATTAAGGTGGTAACAAATAATGCGGTGATGAAAGGAAACCATTTATACGTACGAACGGTCATCGGATCTCAGTTTCTTGCATGTGAGAGATTACACCAGCGAATTTTCTACAGCTGTTTTCGCCTGCCGTGTCTTTACGGATTCGGCATGCACTCGGATACCAATACCTCCCCGGATATTGAATTCGCCGGTTATCTTGCAAAAATGCGGATCCAGCGCTTCCACCAGATCATCCAGCATCTGATTTACCGCATGTTCGTGGAAGACCCCTTCATCCCGGTACGACCAGAGATACAGTTTCAATGATTTGGATTCCACGATTTTCTCATCCGGGACATACTGGACCCGGATGGTGGCAAAATCCGGCTGGCCGGTCTTTGGACAGAGACAGGTGAACTCATCCGTCTCCAGAGTCACCAGATAAAACCGCCCGGGTGTGTGATTGGGGAAAGTTTCCAGCTGTCTCTTCGGCCGGGTCCCTTCACCGAGAACTGTTAAACCTTCTATATCTGACTTTCGGGTCGTCATGCGTCCCCCAATTTCGTGATGATATTCTGTAATATGACTATTAAATCTGTTCAGTAGTATCAAAGGTAAGGAAGCCAGAAGGGATACTTTCCGTGCTTTGCCACCCTTCACACACTGTAGAGCCGTTTCATGTCGACGATCCCGATCCAATCGGGGAAACGGCTCTACAATGCAGCTTGAGAATCGAAACCATTACTTTCCTGAGCTGATTTAATAGTCATATTCTGTAAATCAATTAAATGTACAATGAATAAGGCAGTTTCCCAATGGGTCATCTTTTTGTAGATGTCATTCACAGCACTTCCATTGATCATATCCGTATACCGGTGATTATCAATTTATCGCAGGCGAGAGATAAAACCTTCCTCCCATGAAAGTGTTTAAAAAAACAGCTGGAAAACATGAAGTTTTTTTAATGGACGTATAGGCAGTA
>CAYPST010000157.1:0-7261 GCA_964413425.1 uncultured bacterium | reverse complement strand
GGAGTGCATGGCGCAGAGCCTGAAATGTCAAAAGGCAAAAGGCAAAGGGCAAAGGCAAGTGTTTGGGAGGCTGTGAAGGGCCTTCGGTGGTTCAGCTAACTCTATACCGGAGCCGCTAATTCTATGGATTATGTCAATTGTTAATTGTCAATCGTCAGTTGTCTGTGGTAGATCGGCAATGGTCAGCGGGGGGAGGGCCAGCCCCGGAGTGGCCGCCTGTTATAGCAAAACGAACTGCCCTCTTCTCGCCTGCCCCGGAGGAGCAATACATCAGCGGGTTTTGATATGGACGTTTCTGCTTTGATAAGGCTTTTTTGCAACAAAATGATAAATCACCCCTCTGAAACCCAGACAGGACAATCGCTGGAACAAGTGCAGACTTGTCTAGCAACAAGTACGGACTTGTTCCAGGCCTTGTGGTTATTGCATTTGCGAGCCACGGTGGGTTATGGCCAGCGCATCCCTTATTTGCCGAATGGCAGGGTTGGCATAGAGGAGACAGTTGGCAGTGGGCAGTTGGCAGAAGGCAACAGGCAGTTGGCAGAAGGCAGAAGTGAGAAGTGAGAAGCTTGTTTGGGAGACTGTGGAGGCCTTCGGTAGTTCGGTTGTTTCGATACCGGAGTTAGTAATTCTCCAGATTATGTTCATTGTCAATTGTCTGTCAATGGTCAGTTGTCCATTGGAAATGCTCAAAGTGCATGTCGCAGAACGCAATACCGAAGATCCGTCCGGTTCAATGGTTTTTGCCAACTGCCAATTGCCAACTGGCAACTTTTCCGTCAAATCTCATTTCTGCCTTTTCACCTATGCCCTCTGGTCTTTGCCTTCCCGGAGAATTCGATTTCTTTACTAGGTAGCTTAAATTCTCCTTTCCCACCGCACCGCTCGCTTCTCCCTTCTCCCTTCTCCCTTTTCACTTTTCACTGATGACTCTTTGCGCCTCGAGCGATGCAACTTGCTTACCGCCCCTCGTCGGACTCCCCGGGAAACCAGGGGATAAATGCATTGGTGGTTCGGATATACTCCTGATAACCTTCCCTGGTCTCCTGTAAACTCCGTTCCAGTAAAGTGACACCTGATACCCGCAGCAAAAGGATGGTCATGATTACCGGACTGAAGATCGTCCACCATCCGCCGGCTGCGGCGGCAAACAGGTAGTATGCCCACCATTGCATGGCATCACCGAAGTAGTTGGGATGCCTGCTGTAACGCCAGAGGCCGGAATTCAATACTTTGCCCCTGTTAGCCGGATTGGTCTTGAACCGGGCCAGCTGCCAGTCACTAACTGTTTCGAAGAAAAACCCGCCCAGCCAGATGGAGAGTGCCAGATAATCCAGGTATATCAACCGATCAGGGGTGGCGGATATCTGCGCCGGGAGCAGGGGGACTGAGAGAATCCAGAGCAGCACGCCCTGCAGAAGAAATACTTTGAAAAGGCTGATTATTCGCCAGCTGTCGCCTGCTTCCTCCCGCCATTTCCTGTAGCGAAAGTCCTCGCCCTTGCCGAGGTTGCGCAGGAAAATGTGCAATCCGAGGCGCAGTCCCCACACGGTAACCAGAATTGTCAGCAACCACTTGCGTAGAGGGTATCCCTGGGGAGCGGAGACAAAATAAATCCAGCAGGCCAGTACAAATCCGGGCCCCCAGAAGATGTCGATGATGCTGGAATCCTGTACTATCAGGCTGATGAGCCACAGGAGGACCATCAGCCCGAGAAGGATGCCCCCGGTGAAAAGAAAAATGTCTATGAAAGTCATACGTTCTCCCCTTGAGCGGATTCTGTTTGAATCACAGGTTCCCGTTTGTGTTTCCCGGGCTGATATTTGTGGAGATGATCATCGATAACGGAGACTTTATCTTCTGAACCGGAAGGATTACGGATACATAGCTGGTCATTTCGGTGGGAGCAGACCGGCGTAATCTCTTCCGATGGTCATCCACTTTTCCAGGTCGGCATCTGCCTCCATCCCTTCCGGAGCCACCATGATCCAGCCGGACATAGAACGGCCGGTGACGTCGAACTCCCGGACGTTGTCCATGTCCAGATAGTCTTCGTAGTGCTCCGGCCCACACCGGACTATCAGATGATCCTGCCAGATGCCGAAGCTCATATTGCCAGACAGCAGGTACCCTACACCTCCGAACATCTTCTTTTTTGTAAAGTTTTGTATAGACGCCCGTTGAATTGATTCATCTATCCGGGCTTCCAGTCCTGTATCGTATGCCATTATATATTGCCTTTCCGGGTGAAAAATTTGTGCCTTCATATCCCGGGATCAAATGACCTCGTATTGAATCGAAAGACAATACCATGAATGATCGAACGTGTCTGTTTGAAAAAGATTAATCCGGAGAATGCTGTAATCTTCATACCGGAACAACCCAGTTATCTGCATTTGGATCATATACGTGGATATCTCCTGTATGCAGGTTATAGAGCCATCCATGGAGGACAAGATCACCTGATTCCAGTACTTGCCGGACACATTCATAGGTGCGAAGATTCTCCAGCTGCAGCAGTACGTTCGCCTTAATGGTTTCAAGATATCTTTCCTTCTGTGGAGAGTCGCTTCCCTCGACCCGCTCGAGAGCCGGCCGGGCCAGCGAGACCCACCGGGAGATGTGTGGTTCACGTGTGCTGTCAACTTCATTGAATAAGGCTCCGATACCCCCGCATTCCGTGTGTCCGCACACAATGATGTCCGTAACCTGCAGGGAGAGCACTGCATATTCGATGACGGCGCCGACTGCGGTGTTACCCGACCCGGCAGGAGGAACGATATTCGCCACGTTCCGGATAGTAAACAGGTCGCCGGGATTGGTGCTGGTAATTTGTTCCGGTATCACCCGGGAATCGGAACATCCGATCCAGAGGATATCGGGATCCTGGCCCTGTTCAGCCAGCTGCAGATAGGTATCTTTTCGGGCTGCGAATCGTTCTTTGTGTTTCCGGTGACCGGTGAGTAATTTTTCTATTGACATGCGGGGTCCTTCGTCGTTCCACTGGTAAGTTTTTTCCGGAATGTACATGACTTCGAATAATATGAAAAACACCACACTCTGACCACAGAAAATCACAAAATCACATTATTATTCACCCGCGAAGAACAGATTTCTGTATTACCCCGCCCGGAACCGATGGGGTTCAATAATCAGCGCAGTCACCCCATAGGCTGCAAGAACACCGCCGCCGGCGAGAAGCAGCCACTTCATCTCTTGACCGAAAATAATGTATAGGCCGAAGAGAATTGCTGCGTCGAGGAAAAGACCGGCAGGAAGTATCGTCAGGTAGTCATCCCTGTAAGCGACGGTGAGTCTTATAATCACCGGCCAACCGAAGATAAGTAGAAACCCGACTGAGAAAGTGGGAATAACAAGGAGGGTATAAAGCCACTCCGGTAAATTCTGTCAGGCGGGAGCGAGCCCTCGGTTTCTCTAATTCATCAAAAAGTTAATCCACCCGTCTGGCGCGAACCCCGAAATCCACGTTATCTTTCACCCAGGCAAGAAACCGATCTTGTTCTTCGATGGGCTTCTCCGGGATCAGGATAGTGGAATCCCGCCAGGTCTGCATTACCTGGGCGTCCTGGGTCCACATTCTCACCCGGCGCCGCGGTACTTTGGTCAGCCAGTTTTTGCCCACGGTCGGCGTGGTGTACAGCAGCCGGATGGTAATACTCCGGGAGAGCCGCTCCAGCGGGGAGACATCGATGCTGCGGTAATCGGTCTCGCCATTGGTGTTGATATCCGGTTTCCCGTCGCTGACCATCACAATGGAGACGGGCCGCATCAGGAGATTTTTGTTTCGCACCGTAAGAGCAATTTGTTCCAGAAAGGCATTGTAATCGGTGAACTGATTGGGATTTGCTTTGGGAAAAATCTCATGCAAGGTCCGGGATATCTCCTTAACAGACTTGTTCTCGAAGGTCTGAATAGGGTAAAATGTCTTCGGTTCGTTAGCCCTGGCTCCGCCGATAGAACTGACAAATAGTTCCCGGGGCTTCCTGAGATCATGCAAGCCATGGAGATGGCCGTAGATGTAGTAGGCCAGAAAATCGATGGAATCGTTGAAATATGGGCTATTCATAAACGAACCACTCACATCCACACCGACGAACATGGCCAGCCGGGGATTGGCATTGCTATCCTCCGTGGTAGCCCAGTCACAGCCTGTCAATAGTAATAGTGAAACGAATGCGCTGAAAATAAGTATCTTATGAAAACGTGAATATCGTTTCATGTATGATTGGCCTCCGGATTACTTTAGTTTGTTTCCGACAGTGATTCCCGTTGCTGCGAGAGCTCGGAGATTAGATCCCCTGAACGCCGGATATCTTCAATATTCTCAAAGGGGAGGTCAAACAGATGATTTCCCGAAATCAGCAGAGCCAGAAAGTTGATAGCGCCGGCAATAACCTGTAATGGCGGAAGCATAAATGCCGCAAGGAGATCTTCACTCTTTTCCTGGATCCAGGATGTGTTCTCTTTAATGGAGTCCATAATTTCGGCGGAAAAATCAAAGCCTTTTACCGGTTGACTTCCGGACGCGGCCTCCTGTCCTGCAACTTGCAGTCCCTTGCCATGGATGACCCGCATAATGGTCGGCGTGCCATGTTCGGCGAACAGGAACCAGGACAAGCTGCGTATCCCGAACCAGACGAACACCGAAATGGCCAGGATCCCGCTCATACTGATGTCGAAATTTGCCGAATACTGGGCGAACCAGGGTACCAGAGAGTCCACGAATTCCCGGTACAGAAACAGGACTTCCACCAGGATGACTACTATTTCAATCACCACTATCCCGGCGATGGAGGAGATGCTTTTACTCTTCACCGCATCCACGAAGGTGGAAAGCACTGCATAACTGCCCAGCACAATGAAGAAGAGGAATACGAACAGTGGAACGCGGACGAAATTGACAGCAAGCACTTCGCCGGTAATATTGGAGAAGGTATCGATAACCAGGGGTGTGGTAACATAGGTGAATATCATGGCTTCGATCAGACACCAGAAGAGTGTGAGGAATACTGCAATCCACGGGATCCTGGACCCGACCACACTCTGTCCTGCCGCTCGTAAGAGCCGGAAGGGGGTGAACAGAATGTTCTGAATAATAGACCAGATTCCCTGCACCAGAATCCGCAGCATACCCAGCAAAGCCACGCCCAGAAATGCCAGGAATCGAAAAATACCGCCCCAGAAATAGACCGTGGCTTTTCCGAGATCCCACCAGGTAATGAACAGGGCCATCACAAATTTACGGCGATCATGCCGAAAAATTGCCGTCAGGAGTGCCGCGATACTTATCCAGAGGCCCAGAATGAACGCCAGTGTGGGCAGCAGCAGGAACAGGCGCTTCAGTGTGGTAATCCAGAAAGCCTCCCCGGCGCCCCAGGCGAAATGCAGAAACATCCCCTGGAAATAAATGGGAAATATCAGAACAGAACTGATATAACGGAAAAGAGATCCATCATTAGGTAACATATAAACTCTCCTTCTATTTTCTATCACCAGATGCTACTGGCACAGATGAGGATAATCCTTGATAGTTCTGCAAATCATATGCCTCCGAACTTCATTACGAGGCCCGGATCAATGAAACCGCCCGGTGTAACACATATTTTCGGCGAAGAACGTGATGAAGCAGCCTCAAGAAAACTAACAGTATGTTCCTGTTCATCAAAGGGAGCACAGTGATTTCCGATAAAATCCTCCGTCGCTTTTGTTATAGTCGCAGCAAAGAGATGGTTTATGGGAACAACCGTACAATTCAATGCCTTCACTGGAGCCACACAAGACATTATCACATTTGCTGCTGTGTCGGTGTCCACACCACACGTATCCAAAAGTATACACCTGAGATTTGCAGGAGCATGGATACGTGCTGGTTCGAAATGATTCCTTTCGGAACATAGATTGTCCGTCTCTCAGGAGGAGACTCTCCTCAAAATCAGAATTAACTCCTCTTGTTCTGTTCATTTTCGTTCCAGGAATGAACAGAAAGCCGCCAGCGGAAAACGATATCTGTCCAATGACCGGATCTGTCTATTCCATTTTCATATATTATCGTCAGATTTCACATTTTAGCCAGACATGCTACCGAATTGGCTGCATATGATTGATCTGATAGTCCTATAATACCCAGGATTACTCGGGAGATCTTGGTGCCGGTTTTCCACCCTGGCTCTTGCCGGATTCGCACTTAATCACCCAGCAATCAACCCGCCGGTGGCGATGAAGCCACACATCCGATGCAGGGAATAATACCTTGCCTTCACACGGGGATAGTAGTAATATTGGCTCAAAGTCCAAACCCTATGAATGGTACCGGTTGTATCTGTATGCATCTCATGATCAGAGAAAAGGAACAGACGTGAAACCTCGGGTTATTATACATAATGCTGTAAGTCTGGACGGACGCATCGATTGGTTCGGACCGGATATCGTTCTCTTTTACGATATGACCTCTCGTTGGAAGGAGGACGCGACCCTGGCAGGAGTGGATACCCTGTTAGCCGTTCCCGAAGACATGGAGCCGGAAAGTTTGCCGGATCCCTTCTCTCAGGAGAGCAGCGAGGAGGACTCCCGTCCGCTCCTGGTGGTTCCGGACAGCCGGGGCCGGTTGGAAGACTGGGACTACTGGCGACGGCTTCCGTACTGGAAAGCATGTGTGGTGCTCTGTTCCAAACGCACCCCTGCCCGCTACCTGAAGCAGCTGGAAAACCAGGGCATACGTTATCTGGTTACCGGCAAGGATCACGTCGATTTAACCGACGCCCTCCATCGCTTGCATACAGATTTCGGTATTTCCACCATCCGGGTGGACAGCGGGGGAACACTGAATGGCGTTCTGCTTCGTGCCGGGTTGGTGGATGAAGTCAGTCTGCTAATCCACCCGAGATTGGTCGGCGGTACGACACCGAGATCATTCTTTCGCGCACCTGATCTTGAATCGGAGAAGGGAGTGATTGATCTGCAACTGTCACACCTGGAAGAGCTGAAAGACGGCCTTCTCTGGGCGATCTATGAAGTAGTGAAAGACTGAGGTCCCGGGGATGTGAGGTCCTCCCGGTGATACTGAGGTGATGGTATCGCGGGAGCCAAACAACAATATCTGGATCCGAGGAGACTCGTGCCATCCGTGTGCCGGACGTGATTCCTGGACGGAGACGTATACCCAAATTGAGCGATTTATTTCCATACATCGCTCAATCGACAAAGAAAATGTACGTGTTCACCTCCCCGAAAACGGCGTCGG
>CAYPST010000156.1:0-7262 GCA_964413425.1 uncultured bacterium | reverse complement strand
GATTGCTACCATCTCTCGCATCGTTCCATAATAGCCCAACACTTGCTTCTCACTTTTCACGTTTCACTTCTCACTATTTATCCACGATTCTCGTTCCACTCACATCCACCAGTGAGTGCATACTCCCAGCGTCCGGTGCTCTCCGGCCAACTCACCCCCTCGGTCCCCTCTTCCCGAGACAATCGGGATCTTCGTCTTACACCACGCTCCTCAACACAAGTCCCCCAAGAGAAGGGGAGGCGCGTTCTCGCACACCATTTCCTCTTCGTATTCCTCTATACTGCGGGCTGTGTGAACCCTGCGGGGCAGGCCCTCCCTTAATTCCCGGATTATTGACAGTTGAACATTAACAATTGACAACTGACCATTGACATTTCTTTATACCTGACTCAAGTCCAGATTGCTACCATCTCTCGCATCGTTCCATAATAGCCCAACACTTGCTTCTCACTTCTCACGTTTCACTTTTCACTATTTACTTCCAGTTCCCGGTCCCCGCACCTCTACAATTGCTCAGCATAAAAACCTCTCAAAGATTGCTTTCTCTACATACTCTTCCTTCATTCAACCGGACAAGAAAATGGGTGCATCAAATCCATGGAATTGCTTAACTTTCATACCAATGGATGGGCGGCAGAATTTAATCGGCAAGAAAATGGTTAGGAGTTAACAAACAGAGAACAAAGGAGCATCACATGGCAATTGAATTTCGGGAAGATTGTGACTATGCATTAGTAGTTCCAACCAGTATGGGACTTCGTATTACCCCTCCCAACGGACAACCGGTATATAACAGCACGCAATTCACCTTGCAGGCTACCAGTGCTGAGTCCAATGTGGCGAGTGTGTCATCGTTTCTCGGGCTCCCGGTCAAGGTGCTGACCACCTTTGTCAAGGACGATCCCATGGCCCGGTTTATCAAAGACGACCTGGGCAGACGACACATGGATTACGAGGGCAGGGATGTGGACAAAGGCGGTCCCTGGGGATACCGTCACCAGATTAACATTGCCGACAGCGGCTATGGAACCCGCGGACCCCGGGTGACCAACGACCGGGCCGGCGAGGTGGGAAGGACACTGAATGTCAAGGATTTCGACCTGGAGCGGATATTCGGGGATGAAGGTGTCAAGGTCGTCCACTTATCTGGTCTGATTGCTGCGTTGTCCCCGGAAACCGGCGAGTTCTGTCTGGAGATTGCCCGGGCGGCAAAGAAGCACGGAACCCGTATCTCGTTTGATCTGAACTACCGCGCTTCCTTCTGGAAGAACCGCGAGAAGGAGCTTCGTGAGAACTTCCTGGAAATCGCTGGTGTCGCCGATATCCTTGTCGGAAATGAGGAGGACTTTCAGCTGTGCCTGGGACTGAAAGGGCCGGAGGCAGGCGGGAAGAATCTGGCTGAAAAGATCGAATCCTTCAAGGAGATGATCAATCGGGCGAAAAAAGAATTTCCGGATGCTTCTGTGTACGCCAATACGCTGCGGGAGGTTGTGCATACCAATCTCCACCTGTGGGGTGCAATACTATCTGAAGGGGATAACTGGCATATAGTGGAACCCCGGGAAATCCAGGTGCTGGACCGGATTGGCGGTGGCGACGGTTTTCTCGGCGGGGTGCTCTATGCCATCCTGCAAGGCTGGGAGCCGGAGAAATGGGTGCAGTTCGGCTGGGCGAACGGTGCGCTGGTGACAACCCTCACGACCGATTACTCACAGCCCTCCGATGAAGACCAGATCTGGAGTATCTGGGAAGGCGAAGCCCGGGTCAAACGCTGATTGGCTTCTTAAAGAGAGCGAGCGTTAAGGATCGCAAGGCACCGCCCTGCTGCAATCCGCAGGGAGGTGCCTTGCTGTTTCCGAAAGTGATATGAAAGCGAAACGAATGACGCTACATTTCTCTGGTCGCCCTCTTCCTGCCTTCCAAAATAGGTTCGCGATCTATTCCGGCAGGGGTTTCACGGAGACCTCCTTAAAGTAGGCCGTCGATTCTTCGTCGTGATTCTGGAGTCCGATGTATCCGGATTCCGGCCGGGGGCCTCTCACCGGTTCAAACCAGCGTCTTGCTTCCGGCACCGGCTGGCCTTCTGCATAATGGGTTACTTTTTGGTCGTTGACGTGCACAATAGTGATGGGCCCGTCCAGGGTGATTTCCATGGTATTCCATTCGCCCGGCCGCTTCTGCGGATACGCCATGGCTTTGGTCAGCGAATAGAGCACCCCGGTGACGTGATAATCATCGTGGTCGAAGCGGAAACCGTTGTCAATTTGCACTTCATAACCGGTATTCACTACCTCCCAGGGAGCTTCGGGGGTGTCAGGGATGCGGATGAACACACCGGAATTCACATTGTTATCTTCAACAGTGAAGACGATGCGAATCACACAGTTGCTGAATTTCTCTCCGGTATACCATAAAAGTCCCATGCCTCCCACAGATTTGAGCACGCCGTCTTCAATCACAAACTCACCCGGCCCGATATGATCCCATCCCTGCAGATTTTTGCCGTTGAACAACTGTCGCCATTCGGAATCCTGCGAATACAGGGATAATGGCAGGAGGCTCACCAACAAGAAATACACCATTTTTCTGATCATGGTAAAATGGCCCTTCCGCTTAAGATTCTTAGTAACTATGTTTAGGTGACATGTAAGTTTTATCAGGAATAATCTATTATAGGCAGACCACTCATTGTTCGCAAGATGAAAATATTCTGCTCCAATGATGGATTTCGCTTCATACCTTTTGGATCCAGGGACCAATTCAGGCATTCTCCGGATGCTGTTCCCAAGGATCAATGATGCGTTCGATATCAGCTGATTCGGGAAGTCTCCTAACTTCCGTATAATGAGAACCAGAAGAACGAAATCAGGGAGAGTACTCATGCAGAGGCAGCGAGTGTCATCAGGAACAGCATGGGAAGCACAGGTCGGATATTCCCGGGTTTTCCGGGCGGGCCAGACCGTCGAAGTATCCGGCACCGTGGCAGTCGATGATACCGGCCGGGTCGTCGGGAAGGGGGATCCCTGCGAGCAGACGAAATACGTTTTATCAAAGATTGAACAGGCGCTGGGAAAAGTCGGAGCGGGCCTGCAGGATGTTATCCGCACCAGAATGTATGTGACTGATATAACCAGCTGGGAAGATATCGGACGCGCCCATGGAGAATTTTTTAGCAAAATCCGTCCCGCCACTTCCATGGTAGAGGTTCAGGCGTTAATCGATCCCGAATGTCTGGTGGAAATAGAAGTCTCCGCCCTGGTGGACGAAAAGGAGAAAACCGTTTGATCCTGTCCGGGGTAGACTCTTTCCCATCGTGTTTGTAACATATCGGGAAGACAAAGAAACACCGAAAGCAGAATTGTATTTCCAGAAAAGTTCATGAATACCAATTACTACAGATGATGAAACAATCCACGAGAAAAGATCAACGGGCACTTATACGCTACCTTCTCGGGTATCTGTCCGGGATCCTCGTGTTTATTATTTTAATACCGTTCGGCATATTTTCCGTTTCTTCACTGAAAGTTGGTCTCTTTGCAGTTCCTGTCCCGCTCCCTGACGCTGTCCGTGATATATTGTCAGTGGTCTTAATTTCTATCGGAGTGGTGTTTGTCACCTGGTCGAATTTCTTTTTATTCCTGAAAGGGCGGGGCGGTCCGACTGACGCCTTTGGTATCACTCTCAGTCCTCAAACACAGAAACTCGTTATCTCCGGAGCGTATGAATTCTCCAGAAATCCTATGGTATTCGGGGTATTTTGCGCCTATCTGGCCATTGCATTGTTTCTGAATTCACTCGGTGGTTGTCTCACCGTTCTGGTGTTATTATTCCTGGTGCTGGCGTATATCAAACTAATTGAAGAAAAACGCCTGCTCCGTGATTTTGGAGAGGAGTATGTTCAGTACAGACGAAGTACCCCAATGTTTTTCCCGTATCCGAAACAGAAGCCGAAGAACGAATTGCAGTGATAATTTGAGAGTTTTACACCGCTGAAGCGATTCCGAATACCGCATACAATGATGGAATTGAAAGGACGATTCTGTTTCCGAAAATGACCGGTAGAAGAAATGGTTGGTATTATGAAGAGGCAATCCGGACAGAATTTACATATGGTAATCGATTTGCTGAGCAAAGATAAAGAACGAAATATCAACATACTGAATTTCATTCAAGCCTATCCCGTGATGAGTTATGAGAGGGTTGGGGATTCCGTCTTCATCCGGGGTGAGAGCAATGAAATCTGGACATATATCAGCAGCGACTCCCGGAATGAACTGGAACATCTGATGAACAGGTATCTTTCCGGAGACTCCTTTTTTGCCGCTGTGGAGGATTGGATGGTGCCCGTTATCACAAAGGACAGGGAAATCCGGGGAGAGATATATATGATGCAGTATTTGCTTCCCGACGAAGTTCGGTTACCGGAGTCGACACTCAATTTTGTTCCTCTGGAAGCCACTGATGCTGCATATGTGTATAAAAATTCACTATACCGGAAATACTTTTCACTCGACTATGTACAGGACAGGATCGCACGAGGGATGAGTGTAGCGTTGCATCGGCAAGGTCAACTGATTGCCTGGGCAATCACGCATGATGATGGAGCCCTGGGATTCTTGCACGTGCTCCCGGATCACAGGAGAAAGGGGTATGGATACCAAACCATCCTGGCGTTAGCACGGAAAGTACGTAAACAGGGTGAGAAGCCATTTGCCTATATTGAGGAAGACAATGAGAGAGCAATACGGCTGGTGACCCAGCTTGGATTTATCAAACAGAAGCGGGTGTGTTGGTTGACGCTTGACTGAGCTGAAAAAAGTGGTGGCTGTTTTATATCTGCGAGCATAAACATGGTTAGGCCATTTAACCAGAATTATTCATCCCGCAGGGATCCCTTGGGATAAACCAAAGGAGAATAGCACCTCCCAAATGGATGGATCTCTTCGAGGCAGCTCTACACGGAAACAGTGGATGATCACAGAAAAAAATAGAAGAGAGGCCCCTGCACCACACCCAACCGGGTACATTGGAGCTGGCCTGTATCAAGCAGTGGACACTCTTTGTCACAGATTCACTCCCTCTTCAAGTATATGTAACTTGGATACGTGCTTCCTTATGCACCTCTGCACTTATATACTTTGGATGTGGGGACGGGGATCCGCGGTCATCCGGTTTTTTTGTGTCCATCCCCGGTATACCGGGACAGGCTGTGTGCTATTTTTTCATGAATTACTGAGGTTAAACAAATTACGGAGATGATTTCATGGCAGCAAAGGATATAGTGACAGAATTGTTGGATTCTGCAGGTATTACCCTGAACGGTACTGCTTCGTATGATATGCAGGTGACGGATGATCGATTCTATCAACGGGTGCTCAGTGACGGTTCTCTGGGATTAGGAGAATCGTATATGGATGGCTGGTGGGAGTGCGAGGCGCTGGATGAATTTATTAACCGTATTCTGCGGGCCGGGGTTGAAGATCGAGTGCGGGGCAGCTGGAAATCTTACTGGCACGTGGCGAAAGCGAAGATCTGGAATCTCCAGAACCGGCGCCGGGCCCGGCAGATAGGAGAGCATCATTACGACAGGGGGAATGATCTCTTCGAAGCCATGCTGGATCCCGGAATGAACTACAGTTGCGCCTACTGGAAGGAGGCTACCACACTGCGGGAAGCCCAGGAAGCAAAACTGGATCTGATTTGTCAGAAACTGGAGCTGGAGGCGGGCATGTCGGTGCTGGATCTGGGGTGCGGTTACGGCTCCTTTGCACACTATGCAGCAGCGAATTATGGAGCAGAAGTGACCGGAGTGACTGTTTCGCAGCAGCAGGTGGACTGGTTCCGGGAGCACCGGGATCCCTCCCTGCCTGTGGAGGTGAAAATGCAGGATTATCGCGAAGTAGAAGGGACCTACGACCGGGTGCTGTCTATCGGGTTCTTTGAGCATGTGGGATATAAGAATTATCGGACCTACATGCAGACGGTGGTTCGCTGCCTGAAAGATGACGGTATTTCCTTCATCCATACTATCGGGAGCAACGTGAGCACGTCCACCACCAATCCGTGGACCGAAAAATATATTTTTCCCAACGGCATGCTCCCCTCGGTTGCCCAGATTGGCAAAGCCATGGAAGGGATCTTTGTCATGGAAGACTGGCACAATTTCGGTCCGGATTATGATAAGACCCTGCAGGCATGGTATCACAATTTTGAAGCCGCCTGGCCGGATCTGCGACAGAAGTATTCTGATCGGTTTTACCGCCTGTGGCGTTATTATCTGCTGAGCAGTGCAGGCGGGTTTCGATCGCGGCACACTCAGCTCTGGCAGGTTGTGATGACAAAACCCGGCCGGGAGCTGCCGGTCTGCCGGTAAGTCATAATAGATTTCGACGGAGGGAAAGTCGTGTGTTTTTTCACTAACTCCACTCCGGTGATCTCACCAGGAATTCCTGTATACGTGATTCTTTTGAATTTCATGAAAAAGATATAATGCATATATTCATGTCTGAAAAAACCGGTGAATTCGAATATCATGTGGATGAAGGAGCAGGAATGAGCGTAATTAAGATCATGCCGTGTCTGGATATGAAAGACGGACGAGTGGTGAAAGGCGTGCATTTCGTGGATTTGAAGGATGCCGGCGATCCCATGGAGAACGCGGAATTTTATCAGCAGGAGGGGGCGGATGAACTGGCAATGCTGGATATCGCTGCCACTCCTGAAAACCGGAAGACCAGACTGGAATGGGTCAGGAGTGTTTCCTCGGTAATAGATATCCCGTTAACAGTGGGCGGGGGCATATCCGGCATCGAAGACATTGCGATGGTGCTGGAAGCGGGCGCTGATAAAATTTCCATGAACAGCGCGGCGGTGAGAGACCCGGAAATGGTACAAAAGGCTGCACAGCAGTTCGGCTCCGAAACAATAACCATCGCCATTGACGGACGAAGAAATGCAGAGATGCCCTCCGGATTCGAAGTGGTCATCAGCGGCGGCACCAAGCCGGTGGGACTGGATGCCGTCAACTGGGCGAAAGAGTGTGAGGAACTCGGGGCCGGCGTGTTGCTGCCCACCAGCATGGATGCGGACGGGACTAAAGATGGCTATGACCTGGAATTTACCAGCGCTATTTCTGAAGCCGTGGAATTGCCCGTGATTGCGTCGGGAGGCGCCGGTGAACTAAAACATTTTTATGAGGCGGTTGTAGACTTAAGTTTGACAGCAAAACCTCAAAAATAGGGGGCAATTCCTTATAGACCCTG
>CAYPST010000155.1:0-7326 GCA_964413425.1 uncultured bacterium | reverse complement strand
ACTGCCTACTGCCTACTGCCTACTGCCTACTGCCTACTGCCTACTGCCTACTGCCCCCCTCCCCAGCGAGATACCATCTCGCTCTACAGTTCCCCCCCCCCGAATTTACGTATCTAGCGGGGATAGGGCGGGGCACTCTTAACTCTTTAACTCTTTACTCTTAACTTTTTCCTCCCTCTTTTCTCAATCCTATTTTTTCCCGATTATTCAGCCTATATTACAATGAGTGTAAAACGATCTCATGACCAGGAACTAATGTCAGAGAAACCATCGCCTTATGCCGGACACAATCACCCATGTGAATATCGCCTTCCCCATTGGGATCCACCAGACCTTCACCTATAGCGTTCCGGAGTCTCTTACGGAAGACATTAAAATCGGCGCCCGGGTGGTTGCTCCGTTGAAACGCCGGGAAGCCCAGGGATATGTTGTCGAAATCAATCCCGAATTCGATGAGAACTTGCGGAGTAAACTCAAACCCATCCGGCAGGTGCTGGATGACGAGCCCCTGTTCACCGAAGAACTGGTGAACCTGCTCCGGTGGATCAGCACCTATTATCTGACGCCCCTTGGCAGGGTGTTTCATACTGCGCTCCCCTCGGAAATGAAGGTGAAGAAATCGATCTCCTATACCCGGATTTGCTCCGATGAATCACTTCAGGATGAGGAGAATCTTCAGCCCCTGCTGCAGTTTCCCCGGGGAAAGCCGGTTCGGGAAAAGCAGCTCCTTGAACAGGCCGATCTGCATCCTGCGGATATTCGCGACTGCATTCGGCGGAATTACCTCACCAGAAAAGTGGAGTATCATCCCCCGCGCGGACGATCCGTGCAAATTGTGAAGCTGGAACAGACGGTGCGGGATCATCTGCATCAGTTTCTCCAAGACATCGACACCCGGGCCACGGCGCAGAAGCGGCTCCTGGAGGAACTGGCCTCCCATACCGACTGGATTCCGGCTGCCCAGATTGTCCGGCAGGCGGAGACCTCGTATTCCACCCTGCGGAGTCTGGAGGAAAAATCGCTGGTCACCGTCCGGAAAAAGCCCATAGTCCAGGATCCGCTGCAGGTGTACGGAGAACCGCTGAAGAAGGAAGTGCAGTTCACCGATACCCAGCAGCAAGTGCTCGGTGAGATTCTGCAGTCCATCCGGCAGGGTATCTTTCATCCGTTTTTGTTATACGGTGTCGCCGGCAGCGGGAAGACCGAAATTTACATCAAATGCGCCGAAGAAGTGTTGCACCGGGGGCAGCGGGTGATCATGCTGGTCCCGGAAATCGCGCTGACCCCGCAGATGGCCCGGCGGTTCCGGGGACATTTCGGCGAGCGGGTCACCCTCTGGCACAGCAATCTGAGTACCGGGGAACGCGCGTATACCTGGCGGAAGATCACCGCAGGAGATTACGACGTCATCATCGGAGCCCGCAGTGCCATCTTGCTGCCGGTCACTGACCTCGGTCTGATCATCATTGATGAAGAACAGGAGAACTCCTACAAACAATCGGAGCCCGATCCCCGGTATCATGCCAGGGATGTGGCGCTGGTCCGGGCCCGCAACAACAACGCCGTGGTAGTGCTCGGAACAGCCACGCCCAGTCTGGAGTCCTACTACAACGCGGTGAATGAGAAATACACCATGCTAAAAATGCCCGAGCGTCCCTACGAGGCCAATCCACCCCGTATCAATGTGGTGGACATGAAGGAAGAATGGGAGCAGGTACAGGACTATCCCCATTTTCTCAGCAAGTCTCTGGTGGACTCCATCCAAACCCGGCTGGAGCGAAACGAACAAATCATCCTGCTGCAGAACCGGCGGGGGTTCGCTCCGGTCCTCCAGTGCATGGATTGCGGATGGCATGCCGAATGTTCCCGGTGTGATGTCTCCCTGACCTATCACAAAATCGACAACAAACTCCTGTGCCATTATTGTGACAACGAAATGGCCCCGGCAGCCCAATGCCCCGAATGCCGGGGCACGAAACTGGAGTATACCGGCCTGGGAACCCAGCGCGCCGAGGAATTGCTCTCGGAAACCTTTCCCGGCGCCCGCATCATCCGGATGGATGCGGACTCCACCATCCGCAGCGGTTCGCACCGCCGCATCCTGGATGCCTTCGAAGAGCATAAATACGATATTCTCCTGGGGACCCAGATGATCGCCAAAGGACTGGACTTTCCCAACGTGACCCTGGTAGGCGTGATCAATGCCGATACCGGTCTCTTCTTCCCGGATTTCCGTGCCCGGGAGCGGACGTTTCAATTGCTGGCCCAGGTCAGCGGCCGGAGCGGACGGGCCGAGAAGCCCGGCGAAGTGGTCATCCAGACCTCCGCCAGCGACGATCCCAGCATCAAATACTCCACCCAGAACGAATTCCGGGCGTTCTATAACAAAACCCTGGCAGAACGCAACGAACTAAACTATCCCCCCTTCAGCCATCTGGCCAACATCACCGTGAAAGGGCCCCGCCGGGATAAAGTGGAACAGCTGACCATGAACATCGCCTCCCGACTACACCGGCGATCCGGAAAGCAGCAAATACTGGGGCCGGCCCCGGCGCCCATGGAGCGAGTCCGGGGTAATTACCACTGGCGGGTCACCCTGAAATCCGGCAAGGCCGACGATCCCGCCGGCGCCCAACTTCGCCATCTGATCCTGCAGACCGTCCTCCGGATGGATGAATATCCCACCTCCGGCAACTACCGCATCACTGTGGACATGGATCCGGGGGATATGCTGTAGTTACGCAAATCACCATCGGACAGACAGAGAGTGTGTTTTCCGGCAGCCGGACTCTTGTACTTACATCTCGGTGTAGGACACCCTATTATATCTTCACCCCGAATGTCAAGCATAACCCTTTCCGTTTAAAACACTAACACATCATCGGCATCTAATATCCAATCTGTCAGGAGATCCATACTCCCGACCTCAACGTTCCTGATCATGCTTTCTCGCCCGATCCCGCGGGCTTGAATGCAACTTCCTCAAACGACGACTGCTCCACGGCTTCCGACGAATTTAGCCATTCGTTCTATATTACGATATCCCTTTGGGGTGTTTTGACCACCGACCGCACATTGCACACCATCTCCGATTAAAAACACCCGGACTTGCGCTGCGGCTCTTTTCGCCAGCTGCATTGCCACACGAAATGCATTGTAGAGACGTTCGTTCACATACGGGCCGTCGTTCACTCGGTCTGTTCACCCGCATCGGGGCGCTGACGACATTCATTATTATAACGGTAGCAATCGTGGTCACAAAAATCCCCATCGCTTTCGGGGAGAGCTTCGGACCGTTCGTACTGCGGGATCTCAGCACCCAGGGATTCTGGAGTATGACCCATGAGATGCGCACGGATTTCGCCATGTGGCTGGGGAGCCTGTTTCTACTCATCAGAGGCGGCGGCCGGTGGTCAGTTGATTTCAGACTCAGGCATTAAGAATCTTCAAACGAACGTTCAGGAACATTGATCATCAAGCGCGCCAGGGGTACGGAAAAAACTGGTCACCTGGCGGAATCACTTCACATGTACTGATCTCTGAGCTTAATCACGTATTGCTTCTTATAATTCCCATGATGAAATTAGACTGTGCTATCCCGCTGGACCAATTTTTTTATGTATGCTTTTGATTTACGCAGTAATTAAGGTGACTCATGAATAATGTCCCTAAAATTCTCCAATCATTCCTTTCAGACTCAGCCACAGTAATACAACAGGGCGATGCCCGGGAGGAGAGCTTTTATCCGGCATTCGCGGAAACCTTAAAGTCGCTTCTGGAGGAGTTCGGCAAACCGGAGATCCATATCACCACGCTGCCCAAGCGAACCGAAGCGGGCAATCCCGATTTCCGGTTGTGGGACGGCTGCAGCAAGATCGTCGGGTACATAGAGGCGAAAGCACCGGGCGCTGATCTGGACAAGATAGAGGACAGCGAGCAGTTGCGGCGGTATCGGAGCGCCTTCCCCAATGTGATCCTCACCGATTTCTTCGAATACCGTCTCTATGAAGACGGCGAGCTGACCGACCGGGTGAGCATCGGGCGATCATTTGTCGCCATCCGGCTGGGCGAGACACCGCCGGTCGAGCATACGGAGGCGTTCACCGAACTCCTTGAGGCATTTTTATCCCATTCGGTGCCCCGGGCTCTCCGGGCGTCATCGCTGGCAAGAGAGCTGGCCAAACGGACCCGGTTCCTGGAACACGTCATCGAACATGAACTCACGGAAAAAAACAACCGGGAGCTCCTGGGGTATTACAAAGCCTTCCGGCAGTTTCTCATCGCCGGACTGGATAAAAAAGCATTCGCCGACCTGTACGCCCAGACCGTCACCTACGGCCTGTTTGCCGCCCGGACCAGGCACCGCGGGGAGCAGCCGTTCACCCGGTCCAATGCGGTGACCTTTATCCCCCGGACCATCGGCATTCTGCACGATGTGTTCGAGTTCATCAGTTACCGGGAACTCCCCCAGAACATCGGCTGGATTGTGGACGATATCACTGAAGTTCTGGACGCGGCCGATATCCGGAAAATACTGAAGCGGTACTACGACGAAGGCCGGGGCAGGGACCCCATTATCCACTTTTACGAAACCTTCCTGGCGGAATACGATCCCGATCTTCGAGAGCAGCGTGGGGTGTATTATACCCCGGAATCTGTAGTCGCGTATATTGTGCGCTCCGTACACCAGATACTGAAACAAGACTTCGGCAAACCCCTGGGACTGGCGGACAGTTCGGTGACCGTGCTGGACCCGGCTGCCGGCACCCTGACTTTTATAGCCCAGGCAATCAAACTGGCGGTGAACGAGTACACCACCACCTACGGAAAAGGTGGTGTAAAAGACCTCATCAAAGACCACCTGCTGGAGCACTTCTACGCTTTCGAATTGATGATGGCGCCCTATGCCATCGGCCATCTGAAAATGGGGTTTATCCTGGACGAACTGGGCTACCACCTGTCCGATGACGAGCGGTTCAAACTCTATCTGACCAACAGCCTGGAAATGGAGGAGCTGGAACAGACCGAACTCCCCGGTATGGCCAGCCTGAGTGAAGAGAGCAGAGCCGCCGGGAAGATCAAGAAAGAGGAGCCGGTCCTGGTGATCCTGGGGAATCCGCCCTATTCGGGAAATTCTTTTAACCAAGGGAAGTGGATAGATGATTTGCTGAAAAAGGGATACAAACATCCGAACGGACATGAAGATGACGGATATTATTCTGTAGATGGCAAACCACTTGGTGAGCGTAATCCCAAGATGCTCCAAGATGATTATGTCAAATTCATCCGGTTTGCCCAGTGGAAAATCGATCAGAATGGCCAGGGTATTGTGAGTATGATCTCCAATCACGGCTATCTGGATAACCCAACATTTCGCGGCATGCGAGAATCGCTGATGAAGAGTTTCCACGAGATTTCTGTCCTGGATTTACACGGCAACGCCCGGAAGAAGGAAACCACACCTGATGGCGGACAGGATGATAATGTGTTTGACATACAGCAGGGCGTGGCGATTCATGTTATGGTGAAAAAGGAAGGCATAGAGAACAAAATTCAGCGAGGAGATGTTTACGGATTACGCGCTGAAAAGTATGAATGGCTTGAGGAACGTAACGCACGAGATAACGAGTATGAGGAAATTTCACCTAACAGTCCTTTTTATTTCTTTACAGAGATTGATTACGATTTGGAAGAAAAGTACAATAGGTTTACCAGGATTACTGATATATATGAGGTATATTCGACTGGTATAAAAACACATCGTGATAAATTTGTTATCGATATTGATAAGGAGGCTTTAATCAGACGAATAACCACTTTCTTAGATTCTAATAATTCTGATGAGCAAGTACGCTTGCTCTATGATCTCAAGGATAATCGGGATTGGAAACTCCCAGAAAAAAGAAAATCACTGCAAGAAACCGAAAACTGGAAACAGTATTTAACTAAAATTCTTTATAGACCATTTGATTTTCGACATATATTCTATCACCATGATGCAATTGATTTTGGGAGAGAAGAAATCATGAGGCATCTAATTGGTACTGATAATATCGCTATTAACATTGGTCGTCAATGGAGTGTAGTTGGTTCTGAAATATTCGATGTTGTATTAATAAGCGATCGTCCGGTGGACACGAATCTGTATCGGCGTGGTGGAGAAATTGTATGCCCTCTTTATATCTATCCTGAAATTAATACCAATAAAAGAAATACCGGCAAAGGCGGCGGCACCATGATGCTGGTGTTCGAGAGGGATGCGGAGTACACCGACCGCCGGCCCAATATCAACAAGGAGTACTATAATTTACTGGAAAGTGCTTATGGGAAGCGTCCCACGCCGGAAGAGATCCTGTACTATACCTATGCGATCCTGTACGCGCCCACCTACCGCCAGACCTACGCCGAGTTTCTGAAGAGCGACTTTCCCCGGGTTCCCTTTACCAGAGATTACGCCCTGTTTTCCGATATGGCTGAATTGGGAGAAGAACTGGCCCAACTACACCTGATGAAATCAGACAAACTGAATAACCCCATTACGAAATTCCAGGGGGACGGCAGCAATGTGGTCCACAAATCCAAAAAGGTCGGCCGCAATTATCAGCCGGATGAGGAGCGGGTTTACATCAACAAAGACGGACAGTATTTCGAAGGGATTCCGGAGGACGTCTGGGAATACCAGGTGGGCGGCTACCAGGTGCTGGACAAATACCTGTACGACCGCCGCGACCGCCGGCTGAATAATGATGAAATCCAGCGTTATTGCCGGGTCGCCACTGCGCTCTACCATACCATCCAATTACAACAAGCCATCGATGATCTCTATCCGGGGGCGGAGGAGGAGATTGTGGCGTGGAAATAAACCTTTTAAACCCTGAAGTTGAAATTCAATGCCCAAAGTGTGAATTCTATAATAGTGTATTCTTAATGCAGATTAAAAACAGAGATGTTATTATTTGTTGAGGTTGTAAAATTAATATCAAATTGGATGACCATATGAATCTTCTTCGACAAACCGTATACGAGTTTAATCGAGCAATAAAAAAATTCAATAAATTATTTATTTAGGATATTGAGATATGAATTATGACCTTATTCAAACATTGCGTTATAATTTGCAAAAGCGATTTAGAAAGTTAAATAGTATTGGATATGACTACTATCATCACTTTTTAATACGTTTTTGGAATTTTCTTAACTCTTCATCAATTATAGCTGAGAGTGTTTAGAAAACATGGGCCTGATACAAGATGCTGAATCTGACGTATAGTTATTATGTATACAAAATATATGCAAACTTTATTCCGCTATTTGGACAGATATATT
>CAYPST010000154.1:0-7411 GCA_964413425.1 uncultured bacterium | reverse complement strand
TGAACACAGAAACAACGAGCCTGCCCCGATACGTCGGGGATGACCACGGATCGCCGGTCCGCAGAATGCGCCAAATCCGGCCCAGCAGGGATCCCTGCGGGATGAATAATCCGGGTTAGAAAATATGGTTCTGATCCAAGATGCTGAACCTGGCTTATTTATATTATGTATGAGTCTATTTAGAAAACGCAAAGAACGCCTCGCAGAGATCCCGTGACGACGGGACAAAGAAAATATACAATATGTCCGTCCAAATAGCGTCATACATTGTGCTTATATCTTCTCTCCATACTAAACAGAAGCCACGTGCACCACCTTGTATCAGACGCATGTTTTCTAAACACTCTCATTGATACTATAATAAAATCCATCTCAGCCCAGGATGTTCCGGCACCTACAATCGCCAGGGCCCGCGCCAGATATCGGTCGGCCTCCGGATTGCCCACGAATTCCTCTTGATCCGGATCCCACCGGAGCTTCCGATCCAGAAGCGCCGAGATATTCCCCAGGTGACAGATTGAAGACACCCGGTGCCCCTTTTCCACGGAGAAATAGGGATCCTGCCGGGATTTGACGCAGTCGAGAAAATTGCGGTGTTCTCCTTCCGGGCAGGTAAACAGATGGGTTTCCTCCGGACCGATAACCGAATTCAGAATTGCAGGATCGCTGGCACGAAGAGGTGCGCGCCAGGATGGGCTCTCAATCCAGCCGTCCGTCCCTTCGCACCGGATGGAGGTGCCGCCGTCTTCCACAATCAGATGCACCCCGTTGGCATACCGGAAATCGATATGGAACTGCTTGATAGTATTAAACAGTCCTGCTTCCCAGAAACTCGCTCCGGTGCCGTCAATTTCCACCGGACCAGTCAGCTCCGAATCATTCGCCCACTGGGCGGTATCGAAAAGATGCGTGCCCCAATCAGTCAGAATTCCCCCGGCATATTCATAGAGCCAGCGAAAATTGAAATGCACCCGATCTTTCGTATAGGGCGCTTCCGGAGCCGGCCCCAGCCACATGTCGTAGTCCAATTCCTGTGGGACCGGCATCGGGGTGGCATCCCCGGGACGTTCCGGCTGGCCGGGCAGTTTTACCCGGATCGTCTGCAGCCTGCCAATCCGGCCGTTCCGAACTAACTCCGCCATCCGATGATAGATATAAATCGAGCGATCCTCGGTGGACGTCTGAAACACACGGCCATACCGGCGAATGATTTCGCAGAGAATCCGCCCTTCCCGGATGGTGAGCGTCGGTTTCTCACAGCAGACGTCTTTCCCTGCCCGTGCCGCCATAACCGCCATAATCGTATGCCAGTGATCCGGCGTGGATATCATCACTGCGTCAATGTCGCTCCGTTGAATAATTTCCCTGAAGTCCCTGTAGGCAGAACAATCCCGGGTTCCATAGTGTTCATTCACCAGAGATTGTGCCCGTTCCAGTCGGTTTAGATCAACGTCACACACCGCCACCACCCGAACATCTTCTTCCGCCAGAAAGCTCTGCAGATTCACTGCTGTTCCGTGGCTGCCAACCCCGAGGCATCCGACCGTAATCTGATGAGAAGGGGAATTCCGACCAAACATCGATGCCGGGACAACGGAAAAGGGAAGCACAGTTAAGGCGCCTGTCGTATACTTTAAAAACTGGCGTCTTGTCACTGTCATGCACCGCTGCCGATGCGGAATATTGTCTGGTTTCATGAGAGTCTTTCCGGTTTTTCTGCTGACATCCATGAGTCCAGTTTAAGAAGTGTAACGGAAATCTTTTGCATTTATCATAGTAGAAATATATTCTCTGTTGTCTACGGCTTCAGAAAGGGACTTTTCCGACAGCCTCGTCAGGGGTCGTCGATTCAAATCTTATTCTGTTTCCTCAAGTACCAATCCATCTTTCACAAAGGAAATGCCTTGACCATACGCCGTACCAATATTGACGGTTTCGATAATCGGTGGGATAACCGGGACATCCGCAGCCCATTCGACGATGAAATTGGCGCCTGCTCCGCCCGATCGATCGCTTTCCCGGACAACGTACCACATTGATTGTAAAGGCGATACCGTTCTGGGCGCATCCACATACTTCCGGACCAATTTACCCTGACTATCAAAATAATTTACCTGGCCGACTGTGATAGTATCCGTTTGACTGACATTGCGAATTAATACTGTGCTGGAAAGATTATATTCCCTTTCTCTATCCCCGAAGTACACATGAGAATAGACCGGCACATAAACCACCTGCCCGTGTGAGGAATTTGGAGGTTCAAGCGGCTGGCCCTGGAGTACAGCAAATACCATAAGGCCTACTACCCCTCCATAGACGGCTCTCCGAATAACATACATTGGTTTTTCTCTTTCGTGTTTTCAATCATCTGACAGTGTTTATTTTACAGACAGAAGTGTCAGGGAGCAATAACGAATCTGCTTTTCGATGCAGGGCAATCAGGAACTTGGTCAATGATCACACCCAACCTCCGGACCAGCTCCAGGCCCGAATCCGGGTGAAAAATAACTCCATCCGCCCAGAGAAATGCCTGGCTCTGCCGGAGCCACTCACTACGGATTTGTTTGACCGCGTGGCGAAACATAAAGACCGGAACGATGTCAGGAAGTTCGAGGAGGTCAGGCTTCCGGCATCGGTTCAAATTCTCTGGTAAAATACATCTGCGCCTGTCGTATGCCCTCTGCCGTGCCGACAATTGTGAGAAGATCTTTATGGGCTAACCTGGTTTCTCCGTGCGGAACGACCATCTCATTATCCCGGGTGATAAAGGCGATAAGACACTCCTCCGGGAGATCCAGCGCCTGAATCGGTCTGCCGTGAAATGAGGAGTTGAGCAGCGGAATTGCGACAATTTCTTCGGAATGGATGAACTGCGACCGGATCTCGTGCTCATCGAAAAAAAGCCAATCACCCGTAAAATCAATCCTTTCCGCTCTGTTCGCAAGTTCAGCCAGCACCCGCAAGTGCTGCTTAACCGCATCCTGTGGACTCAACAGCACAAAAAGCGCAAAGATTTTTTTGTGCCCCTGATCAAGGCTCACCCCATGCGCGGATTGGATGATGGCAAGTTCATGCGTTTTGAGCTCCGGCAGGTAGGCATGTGGCAGTGCAATATGGGCGCCCGTCGGGGTGTTCCCCTGTTCATCAACCAGTCGCAGCGCCTGGTAAATGTTCGCTGCCGGAATTTCCAGATGGCTGCTGAACTGCTTTGCGACGCGCTGCATGAGTTCCTGGTACGATTCGTCCTTCCGATGCCGGAGAATAGGCGCTCGCGCAATAATGTCATCAAGCGAGTCCTCTTGTGCCAGCCCCCGGTGGCGCAAATTATGTCTCAGGAAACGATCTATCTCCGGTTCGACATCGCGCCCCAGGGCGGAGAACACGTGAGAGAGGGCACTGCTTCGCCGGACACGCTTTTTCCCATAGAAAATGTACCCCAGCAGACCAAGGACGATGAGTCCGCCGGCCGCCATCCGGGGATAGATCCCCAGGACTGGAATGAGGAGAAGACTGGTGGCGATGCCTGCAAGCTGCATCCAGGGGTACAGCGGCGTCTTGAAACCGGGATCGTAGGAGTGAATCTGACTCTCACGCATTACGATGACGGCGAGATTGAGTAAACCGAAGATAACCAGCAGAAATGTGCTGGCCAACTTCGCGACGCCTTCCGGGCTCAGGAGCACGATAAAGAACACCATAAACAACGCCGTGAGGAGAGTAGCGTTCGCCGGGGTATGGTACCGGCCCAGTTTTCCGAGGACTTCAGGAGCCAGATTGTCTCGACTGAGGGCATAGGGGTACCGGGAGGCGGCAGTCAATCCCGCATTGGCTGAGGCGGCGAAGGCAATGACAGCTGCCGCGGAGATGAAAATCACCCCCGGCAGGCCGAGATATTGCCGGGCCGCGTCGGCAACAGGGGTCAGGGTACCATCCAGTGATGCGCCGGGTAACACGTGAATGAGGATTGCAATCCCTGCAATGTAAAGGAGCATGGTGATACCGACCGTGAGGAACATGCCGAGAGGAAGGTTCCGTTCCAGGTCCACTGTTTCTTCAGCCACACTGATGATTTTAATGAGACTGGCGAAACTCACATAGACCAATCCCACTGCCTCAAGAAATAACGTGGTGTTCCTGGTGGTTTCCGCGGTGATCATCCCGTGGTCGAGATTGAATAGTCCGGTTCCCAGGAAATACAGCAGTCCCACCAGTATGAATGCAACCATCGCTTCCTGGACTCTGCCTGCATTCTTACTCCCGGTGAGACTGACAATTGTAAATCCGAGGCACAGGCCCAGGGCAACCAGTTTAATCGGCAGTGCCAGTAAGAGAACCAGGTACGCCCCCATCCCGATCAGGTCGAAACTGCTTTTGAACATCAGGGAAAACCAGGTGCCAATGCCGGCGATGTTCCCCATAGCGGGCCCCAGACTGCGATCGATGACATAATACGCGCCCCCGGATCGCGGCATCGCCGTGGCCAGTTCCACCTTGCTGAATACCGTGGGGAGAATACAAATCCCTGCTGCAATATAGACCAGCAGAATCGAGGAGCCGACTTTACTATAGATTAAGCCCGGAAGTAAAAAGATACCAGAGGCCAGCATCCCTGCAATACCAAAGGCGAACACAGTTTTCAGGGTGAAATGCTTCCGCAGGACTTTTTTCGCCATAGC
Organism: uncultured bacterium; assembly: GCA_964413425.1. GTDB lineage: Bacteria > Fidelibacterota > JAANXI01 > JAANXI01 > JAANXI01 > DATFLS01. The sequence goes on along the minus strand of CAYPST010000154.1, from coordinate 2,735 downwards.
GAACCTCCAGAGTATCTGTATCTAAACTATTTATGGGGTAAGTATATGATTTTTATCATAAATAATCAGCAAGAAATTGAATACTGCTACCCTGAATAATTCGGGCTACGAAACCAGAAGATTGTCAGATGAATGAGTCTATTTAGAAAACGCCTCGAAGAGATCCCGTGACGACGGGACAAAGATCGCGAAGGTCGCAAAGAAAATATCTCCGTCCAAATAGCGTAATAAATTGTGCTTATATCTTATCTCCATACTAAACATAAGCCAAGTGCACCAACTTGTATCAGACGCATATTTTCTAAACACCCTCAGATGAATAGAAGGATTTCTGTGGTTTTGACTCCATGCACCAGCATATCGTGTATTCCGTGCGCGAAACTTGCTGGGCCATTTGAGTGATTGGCGACGCCAGTGATACTACCGCACGAAGACAAGCCCTGTGTCAAAACCCGATGGCATGGAACACAGTAAAAGACGCTGGCCTGAAAGTGATCCATACTATTCAGGGGCTCTCTTTATCTGTGGTAAGAACATACGAACCATTTAAGGGAATATTTTATATGCCTATTAAGTTAGCTCAGGAAAGCAATGATTTGTCTGCGCAACCTGCATTGGAGAGCCGTTCCCCCGATTGGATCGGGATCGTCGACATGCAACGGCTCTCCAGCACATGAAGAGGGGCCCCACGCCCGGAAAGTTTCCCGTGCGGCTTCCTTGCCGTTGATGTTGAAATAACAGAAACCGATCTCTATTTAGTTCGGACTGGTTCTCACTCAGCACTATTCGAATAATTTTTTTAGTCTGTGAATTTTGGTGACATCGACATTATTCACATTTTGCATATACGGACAATCCTCTGATTAATTTCTGTCAATTTTGCCTATAGTCTTCCCCTTGAATGCAAACAAACTGCCTTCAAATGGATTTGAGCGCGTCGAAATCTCTCAGAAATGAAAAAGGCCCCGGATCGCTCCGAGGTCCTCTCTTTACTGGTATGTGTTCGCATTTACTTAAACAAACCCCGCAACACCCGACCGAATCCCTTTCCGGCCGTTCGCCGGGCAATGCGCTTGCCGGTTTTACCCTTGCTTACTGCGTTGACATCACCTAACAATCTGGCAAGCCAATAGAGGAATTGTCGCATGGTTATCACCTTTCCTGGATGGTTCGGAGTTCATCTTCCAGGCCATTATCAGAGATGTGTAAATAAATTTCCGTAGTGGAAATAGAGCTGTGTCCCAACAATTGTTGTAACTTCCGAATGTTGCCACCGGCATCCAAATATTCCGTGGCAAAGGTATGCCGCAACATGTGTGGAAACGTATGCCGAATCCCGGCTTTCTCGGAGTATCGTCGAAGCATCTGCCGGACATACGACCCTAACACCGGTTGGTAGGAATACAGACCGTAACACCCGGCTGGCATTACGGCTGAGTGCATCAGATACAGCATGTGAGACTTCCCTTCACTGTGAGCCAAAGCTGACTCGGTTCAGGCGGCGAACATGCCGCCGGTGATAGGGAGTTATTTAGTATTCTGGTGGTGACTTATTGGTGACTTGAAAAAATGAACAGCAAAAACTCTACAAAACACAAAACCCGCAAAGCCTTGTGCTTTGCTGGTTTCCAGGAGTGGAGCTGAGGGGAATCGAACCCCTGACCTTCCCGAACGCCTTCGGGACGCTCACCGAGCCCCTACTGCCGGGCAATCCATCCACTCCAGATAGCGGCGACTCTTCTTCCGCTTGAGGGCCGCTTCCCGCTGCCGGGCGGCCTTGCCCCGGGTGGCGGTCGTGTATCCCGCATTGTGCTGCGCCACCCGCTTGGCCACATCCTGGGTCACGCCAATGTAATACCTGCCGTTCGCCTGGCTCGGGAGAATATAGACGAAGAACGTAGGAGATGTTGTTGCCATGGAAACTCCTTCACCCTGTGAAGGATGGCATCAAGAGGATGGAGGAAAAACTGTGGAGCTGAGGGGGATCGAACCCCTGACCTTCCCGAACGCCTTCGGGACGCTCACCCGCTGACTACTCGTTGTCAACAAGCCAGGCTAAATAGCGATGACTTTTCTTCCGCTTCAGTTGCGCCTCCCGACGCCGGGCAGCCCGACGAGTGGCATACGATTCAGCGTATACAATCTCCCAGGGGCCTGACCCCCGGGTGGCGGTCGTGTATCCCGCATTGTGTTGGGTGAGCCGACGCTCCAGGTCAGCGGTGACACCGATATAATACCGACCGCTGGATTGACTTTGGAGAATATACACGAAGGTCTGTGAGTCGGACGACGACATTCCCTACCCTTGTATTGTAACAAAGAGAGCTGGTGCAGATAAAAATAAGAAGTGGAGCTGAGGGGAATCGAACCCCTGACCTTCCCGAACGCCTTCGGGACGCTCACCGAGCCCCTACTGCCGGGCAATCCATCCACTCCAGATAGCGGCGACTCTTCTTCCGCTTGAGGGCCGCTTCCCGCTGCCGGGCGGCCTTGCCCCGGGTGGCGGTCGTGTATCCCGCATTGTGCTGCGCCACCCGCTTGGCCACATCCTGGGTCACGCCAATGTAATACCTGCCGTTCGCCTGGCTCGGGAGAATATAGACGAAGAACGTAGGAGATGTTGTTGCCATGGAAACTCCTTCACCCTGTGAAGGATGGCATCAAGAGGATGGAGGAAAAACTGTGGAGCTGAGGGGGATCGAACCCCTGACCTCGTGAATGCCATTCACGCGCTC
>CAYPST010000153.1:0-7427 GCA_964413425.1 uncultured bacterium | reverse complement strand
TATGAGATGCACGTGGGCACCTTTACGCCGGAGGGGACCTTTGAGGCGATTATTCCACGGCTGGCCGACCTGAAGGATCTGGGCATAAATGTTATCGAACTGATGCCTGTGGCGCAATTCCCGGGGTCCCGGAACTGGGGATACGACGGGGTGTATCCGTATGCCGTGCAGAATTCGTACGGTGGACCGGGGCAGTTGAAGCGGCTGGTGAATGCCTGCCATGAGAAGGATATTGCGGTGGTGCTGGACGTGGTCTACAATCACCTGGGCCCGGAAGGGAATTATCTCTGGGATTACGGTCCGTATTTTACCTCGAAGTACCGGACTCCCTGGGGCGAGGCAGTGAATTTTGATGATGCCTGCAGTGATGAGGTCCGCAATTACTTTATCGAGAATGCGCTCCACTGGTTTGCGCACTACCATCTGGACGGCCTCCGGCTGGACGCGGTGCATGCCATCTTTGATATGAGTGCCAGGCCGTTTTTACAGGAGCTGGGAGAACAGGTGGAGGATTACTCGGCGGCCACGGGCAAACAAGTCTACTTAATGCCGGAAAGCGATCTCAATGATACCAGGATAATCCGGCCCAGGCATCAGGGGGGGTTCGGTCTGGACAGCCAGTGGTCCGATGATTTCCACCATTCGGTACATACGCTCCTGACCGGAGAGGACGACGGATATTACGAAGATTTCGGCGGGATTGAGGATCTGGCCGGAGCGCTCCGGAATGGCTTCGTGTATGACTGGCGCTATTCCCGCCACCGGAAACGGCATCACGGCAGTTCTTCCAGAGATCGGCCGGCAGAACAGTTCATCGTGTGCACCCAGAACCATGATCAGGTTGGGAACCGGATGAATGGGGAACGGTTCTCGGAACTGGTCTCGTTCGAAGCGCAGAAACTGGCCGCCGGCATCCTGCTCTTCTCGCCGAATATTCCGTTATTGTTCATGGGGCAGGAATATGGCGAACCCAATCCGTTTCTCTATTTTGTCAGCCACGGGGATGAGGCATTGATTCGTGCGGTTCGGGAAGGACGGAAGGCAGAGTTTAAGTCGTTTCAATGGGAAGGCGAACCACCCGATCCCCAGGACGAAAAGACCTTCCGGCGGTCCATACTTCGCTGGGAGCTTCGGCAAGAGAAGGCCCATCAGAGTTTAAATGCCTTCTATAAAAAGCTTCTTGCCCTCCGGCGAAGTATCCCTGCCCTGAAGCATCTCGAGAAAGACCAGATGACAGTCTCCGTGCTGGCGGATTATGCCGGACTTGCCCTCCATCGATGGCATGAGGACAGCGCTGTTTTCATGGTCTGTAATTTTGAACAGCGGGATGTCGCTGCGGAGATATCCTTTCCACCGGGGCAGTGGGGCAAAATAATCGATTCTGCCGCCTCCATCTGGAAAGGAAAAGGGGGGAAGACCCCGAGCCTCGTTGGTTCTTCTCGCAAGGTGACGATGCCGGAAAGTAGTTTTTCACTGTATCAGAAGGAATCAACCGCATGAGCCGTTACCTCTGTATTCACGGACATTTCTATCAGCCGCCCAGGGAAAATGCCTGGCTGGAGGACATCGAAATTCAGGATTCGGCGTATCCCTATCACGATTGGAATGAGAGAATCACGGCCGAATGTTATTCGCCGAATTCCGCAGCCCGTATTCTTTCCGGCGACAACCGGATTATCGATATCGTCAACAATTATTCCAGGATCAGTTTCAACTTTGGTCCGACCCTGCTCTCCTGGATGGAGAAGAAAGCCCCGGACGTTTACGCGGCGATTCTGGAAGCCGACAAACTCAGTCAACAGCAGTTCTCCGGGCATGGAGCCGCCCTGGCCCAGGTTTACAATCACATGATTATGCCGCTGGCCAATGAGCGGGACAAGCGCAGCCAGGTCTACTGGGGCATTGAAGATTTTCGCTCCCGGTTCGGCCGGGAGCCGGAGGGCCTGTGGCTGCCGGAAACCGCGGTGGATCTGGAGACACTGGAGGTGCTGGCGGATTTCGGTATCCGGTTTACCATTCTGTCGCCCTACCAGGCGGCCCGGATACGGCAAATCGATTCCGGAGAAGATCCTCCCGATGACCGGGCAGACGCAAAAGACTCCGCACAAGCGGAGGACAAAGCCTGGGAATCGGATGTTGGCTGGACAAATGTTACCGGCGGGAAGGTGGATCCCAAGCGGCCCTACGTGTGCAATCTTCCGTCCGGCAGGAGTATCGCTCTGTTCTTCTATGACGGCCCCATCTCGCAGGAGGTCGGGTTCGGCAATCTGCTGGCCAACGGAGAGCAGTTTGCCAACCGCCTGATGGGAGGGTTTGCCGAAAATGGGGATGACAGCCAGCTGGTCCATATTGCCACCGATGGAGAAACCTACGGACACCATCACCGGCATGGGGATATGGGCCTGGCGTACTGTCTTTATCATGTGGAGTCTCATGACCTGGTGGAGGTCACCATTTATGGAGAGTATCTGGAGAAGCATCCGCCGGAGTATGAGGTGGAGATCATCGAGGAATCCTCCTGGAGCTGCGTGCACGGCGTCGAGCGATGGCGCAGCGATTGTGGGTGCCAGACCGGAATGCATGAAGGCTGGACCCAGGAGTGGCGAGCGCCTCTCCGGGATGCCCTGGATTGGTTGCGTAAGAATTTCACTGATATTTATGAGGAGAAGGCAGCGGAATATTTGAACGATCCCTGGAAAACCCGGGACGAATATATCGAGGTGATACTCAACCGGGATACAGAGCAGGTGGCCGCCTTTCTCACCCGCCAGGCGGATAAAAGTCTCGGCGATGAAGAGATGGTTCATCTCCTGCACCTGCTGGAGATGCAGCGCCACGCCATGCTCATGTATACCAGCTGCGGCTGGTTTTTTGATGAAATCTCCGGCATCGAAACCACCCAGGTCATTCAGTACGCGGATCGCGGGATCCAGCTGGCTCAGGAAATCACCGGGCAGGGCGGCCTGGAAGAGGGATTCCGGGCGCGCCTGGAGGAAGCCCCCAGCAATATCGGGCACATCAAGAACGGGGCGGATGTGTACAACAGGTATATACAACCCGCCCGGCTGGATATGAACAGGGTCGGGGCGCACTACGCGGTCTCTTCCCTGTTTAAGGAATACCCGGAAATCACCCGGATATACTGTTATACCACCCGGAATGAAGCATACGACCATACGGTCTCCGGGAAACTCCGCCTCAGCATCGGACGGGTCTGGGTGAAATCGGATGTCACCTGGCATGAAGCGTTGATCAGTTTTGCGGTGATGTATCTCGGGGAGCATATCCTGAACGGGGGCGTGCGGGAATATGAGGGCGAGGAAGCGTATGACACCATGCATCAGGAAATTAAACACTCCTTCATGAAAAGTGATATTTCGGAGGTCTTTAATCTGCTGGATACCCATTTCGGCACTCATCACTACACGCTCTGGCATCTGTTCAAAGATGAACAACGCAAGGTCTTTGACCAAATTCTGGAGTCGTCTCTGGAACGGGTGGACTTCAGTCTCCGGCGAATATATGAAGACGAATATCCGTTAATGCAGGCCATGCGGGAAATCCAGATGCCGCTGCCTTCCGCATTGGCCACTTCCCTGGAATATATCCTGAATGTGGACATGCGCAAGCTCCTGGCAAGCGATGAGATTGATCTGGAGCGGTTGGAAAGGCTGGTTGTGGAAATCCGCAAATGGGATATCGGGCTGGATACCGAGACTATCCCGTTCGTTGCCAGCCAGCAGGTGGTCGCCTTTATGAAGAAGCTGGCGAAAACCCCGGAGAATACCGAAATCATGGAAAATCTGCAGCGCCTGTTGCAGCAACTCCAGCAGTTACCTGTCAGTCTGGATTTCTGGGAGGCACAAAATATCTATTTCGATATCGGAAAACTGCTGTACGAGGATATGAGCAAGAAGGCAGAGGAGAATGAAACAGCCGCCCGGTGGATCCGGAGTTTCGGTGAACTAGGTGAATACCTGGATGTGAAGTTTGAGTGAGAGTGCTTTCTGGATAATTATATAAATGAAACACCGAAAAACACTGAAAGACACTGAACCAACAACGTGGGATATTTTCGTCAGGATGCAGTGAAATGTATAGACCGATTGCGACATATCGTGTGCAGCTGAGTCCGTCCTTCGGGTTTCGGGAGGCCCGGAACATCCCTGACTACCTGAACGATCTGGGGATCACTGATATGTATGTCTCGCCTGTATTTCGTCCCCGCCAGGGAAGTGAGCATGGATACGATGTGGTGGATCAGAATGAACTGAATCCCGAACTGGGCAGCCGGGAGGAGTTCGAGAACCTTATTGATATCCTCCACTCCCTGAAGATGGGGTGGATTCAGGATATTGTGCCCAATCACATGGCTTTCGATTCCCAGAATGCCCCGCTCATGGATGTCATGGAAAACGGTCCCCATTCCAGGTATTTCAATTTCTTTGATTTCCAGTGGGAGCATCCTTCCGAGCGAATACAGGGAAAAATTCTGGCGCCCTTTCTGGGGAAATTTTACGGTGAAGCCCTGGAGGAGGGCGAAATCTCATTGCAATTCGACCAGGACGGATTGAGCGTGAATTATTATGAGATCCGCCTGCCGGTCCGGGTGGAATCCTATGGGGAAGTATTTACCCATAATCTCAGCCAGCTCAAGCAGCAACTGGCCGAAGATCATCCCGATTATGTGAAATTGCTGGGGGTGTTGTACGCGATTCGCAGTCTGTCGCAGGATGCGGACATCGAAGAACGGTATGACCAGATTCATTTTATCAAACGCATGTTATGGGATTTATACCAGGAGAATGAGCAGATCCGGCGGTTTATCGACCAGAATCTCCGGGCATTCAATGGGCAACCGGGGGTGCCGGAGAGCTTTGATTTGTTACACCATTTGCTGAATGAGCAATATTACCGGCTGGCATTCTGGAAGGTGGGAACGGAAGAGATCAATTACCGTCGGTTCTTCAATCTGAACGAATTTATTTCCCTGAACATGGACGATACGGAAGTATTCCAGGAAACACACCGGTTCTTATTCGATTTGCTGGAAGACGGGAAAATTCAGGGGTTGCGCATTGACCATATCGACGGATTGTTTCATCCCCGCCGATATCTCAAGCGCCTGCGGAACCGGTTCCCGGAGATGTATCTGGTGGTGGAAAAGATTCTTGAACAGAATGAGTCGCTCCCCGGCTACTGGCCGGTGCAGGGGACCACCGGCTATGATTTTCTCAATTACGTCAATGGGCTCTTTTGCCGGAAAGAACACCGTTCGCAGTTCGAGAAAATCTACCGGAAATTCACCGGATTCGGGACCAGCTACGATCAGCTGATTCATGAGAAGAAACGATTGATCATCGGGAAGCACATGGCGGGGGATGTGGATAATCTGGCGCATACGCTGGCCCGGATTGCCGGACGATATCGATACGGCAGCGACTTTACCCTGTATGGCCTGCGGCGTGCGCTGGTGGAAATCCTGGCCTGGTTTCCGGTCTATCGCACCTATATCAGCGAAGACTTTCAGCGGGAGAGTGACCGGCACTATATCGATGACGCCGTGCGCCGGGCAAAGAAGACCATGCCGGATTTTTCCCGGGAATTTGCATTCATTCGCACACTCTTATATCTGGATTCTGGGGATCAGATGGAGGCGGAGGAGCAGTCGCAGTGGGTCGACTTTGTCATGCGGTTTCAGCAGATGACCGGACCACTCATGGCCAAAGGATTCGAGGATACCGTTCTGTATATTTATAACCGGTTGCTTTCGCTCAATGAAGTCGGCGGGTATCCGGAGGCGTTCGGGAGTACCGACATTGAGTTTCATCATTTTAATATAGACCGTGCCGGGAACTGGCCGCACACGATGAATGCCACGTCAACCCACGATACCAAACGGGGAGAAGATGTCCGGGCCCGCCTGAACGTGCTCTCCGAGATCCCGCGGGAATGGGAGCAGCAGGTGACCTATTGGAGCAGACTTAATAAAGAGAAGAAGCGTACCGTGGACAATCTGGCAGTGCCCGATCCCAATGATGAGTATTTGCTGTATCAAACCCTGGTGGGGACATTTCCATTCGATGGTGTAATTACCGGTGAATATGTGGACCGGATTACGAACTATATCATTAAAGCCGTGCGGGAGTCAAAAACTCATACGGAGTGGTTGAAACCGGATACGGAATACGAAGAGGCATTCACAGAATTTGTCGATGCCATCCTTGAAGATACTGATGAAAATATTTTTCTCCGGGAATTCCGCTCCTTTCACCGGCAGGTCGCCCGGTTCGGCATATGGAATGCTCTCTCGCAAACGCTCCTGAAGATCACCTCGCCGGGGATTCCTGACTTTTACCAGGGATCGGAGTTGTGGGATCTGAATCTGGTGGATCCCGATAACCGGCGCCCGGTGGATTATAAGCAGCGCAGGAAGTATCTGGAACAGCTGCAGAAGAAGGAAAAACATGGCGTGGCGAAACTTTTGAGGGAGTTGGTCGACCACAAAGAAGATGGCCGGGTGAAATTGTATCTCATGTATCGAACGCTCCATGCCAGAAAACAGCATAGAACACTGTTTGAAGAGGGCGAATACACCCCCCTGAAGGTGAACGGACACTGGAAAAGTCATATCATTGCATTCGCCCGCAAGCACGAAAACCATTATGCCCTGGTGCTGGCTCCCAGATTTCTGACTGAACTTCTGCAAGAACGGGATGTCCCTCTGGGAGAAGAAGTATGGGAGGAGACCCGGGTCGAGGCTCCTCTGGATGTTCCGGAGTGGAAAGATGCCCTTACCGATACAGTGATACCATCGGCCGAGGAGATATACGCGGCAACGGCATTTGAGCATTTCCCGGGAGCGGTGCTGATTGGTTCGGCTGAAATGTAATTGTACCATTATATGAAACGACTTCCAGGGCCACAGATTGCCACAGATAACCTCGGCAACAATTTGTGTTGAATGAACGGATTGATACATAGAAAGGAGAGAGTGCCATGAAAAAAACCATACTTCTGATGCTGGCGCTGGGTTGGGTCACGTTTTCTCCCGGGGCGACGCTCTTTGCCCAGGAGGCGGCAGACGTCAGTGACAGTTTAACCATCGAATCGATGGTGTTGACCACGGATATCGTCGATCGGGAACCCGCGGATACGGTGCAGACCTTTTCTGCGGATGCTGAAGAGGCCTTCTGTCATATCCGTGTGCACAACAGTGGGGAACCCACTACCATGACGTTTCTCTGGCTGCGGAACGGAGAGGAATATTTCCGATTCGAGGCCAACGTGGGCACGTCCACAAACTGGCGGACTTACAGCTCGGTTATTCCCCGGCCCGGGGACTGGACCGTTCGAATCCTGGATCCTCAGGGAAACGTATTGCAGGAAAAAAGTTTTTCCATCTCTGGCTGAACCCGTTGACGAGG
>CAYPST010000152.1:0-7461 GCA_964413425.1 uncultured bacterium | reverse complement strand
AGCATAGACAATGGAAAAACCTCTCTCACGCCTGGTTACTGGCTACCGGCTATTGGCTACTTTCTGTTTTCTTCACTGAATTCCATCCGGCGTAACAGCTGGGCATTCAGTGCAACGATCACGGTGCTGATAGACATCAACACGGCCCCCGCTGCCGGGGAGAGGAGAATGCCTATCGGTGCCAATACCCCTGCAGCCAAGGGCAGGGCAACAATGTTATAGCCGGCAGCCCACCAGAGATTCTGAATCATCTTGCGATGGGTTGCTCTGCTGAGTTGAAAGATATGCACAATATCCAACGGATTGCTCTTTACCAGGATGATCCCGGCGGATTCAATGGCCACGTCCGTGCCGCTGCCAATGGCAATGCCCACATCCGCCCGGGTCAGTGCCGGGGCGTCATTTACCCCATCCCCCACCATGGCCACCCGCTGACCTTCATCCTGCAGCGAGGAGACCTTCTTGTCTTTGTCCTCAGGCAACACCTCGGCGAAATAGTGATCGATCTCCAGCTCTTCAGCAACCGATTTTGCCACCGCTTCACTATCCCCGGTAAGCATGGCAACTTCCAGCCCCAAATCATGGAGCTGCTGCACCGCTTCCCGGCTTTCCGGGCGAATCACATCGGCCAGGGCGATGCCGCCAAATATCCGCTCATCCCTGATAAGGTAGACTGCCGTTCGACCGTTCTCATTGGCTTCCGAGCGAAATGCCGTCAAAGAATCCGGCAGCTCCATTTCCAGATATTCCAGCAACCTCGGGCCACCTAAATAGACAGGAGCTCCATTGAACTGCGCCTGCACTCCCCGGCCTTTTATTGCCTGAAAGTCGGAAATCTCCGGTAACTGTAGTTCTCTCTGGTCAGCGGCGCTCCGAATTGCCCGGGCGATCGTATGTTCGGAATCACCTTCGATGGCCGCCGCCAGGGCCAGAATATCTTCATCGGAATGCTCCCCGGCTGCAGCGATATTCACCACGCCGAATTCGCCCTTGGTCAGCGTCCCGGTTTTGTCGAACATAACCGTCGAGATCTCCCGGGCCTGTTCCAGAGAGAGGCGGTCCCGGACCAGGATGCCGTTCCGTGCACCCAGCGATGTGGTAATGGCGACGACAAGCGGCACGGCCATACCGAGAGCATGGGGACAGGCAATCACCAGCACGGTGGCCACCCGGGCGATCACATCCACGCCGAAGCCGACGGCCACCGTCCAGGCAATGGCAGTAATAACCGCCACGCTCAGCGCGATATAGAAGAGCCAGCCGGCAGCACGATCCGCCAGGATCTGGGTATCGGATTTGCTCTCCTGCGCTTCCGTGACCAGTCGCATGATACCGGCCAGCGCCGTATCATCCCCGGTGGCAGAGATGCGGATACGGAGACTCCCGTCCCCGTTGATCGTCCCGCCGATCACGTCATCGCTTTCGCCTTTAGAGACCGGTTTGGATTCCCCGGTGATCATGGCTTCGTTCAGTTCCGACTCCCCCACTTCAACCACTCCGTCGGCCGGCACGCTCTCTCCGGGACGAACCAGCACCAGATCGGCCGGTGATAACTCAGTGACCGGTACCTCTTCTGTCTCCCCATCCTCACGGATGCGTTCAGCCGTATCCGGCATAAGCCGGGCCAGCTCATGCAGGGCTCCGGAGGCCTGGCGGACACTGCGCATCTCAATCCAGTGGCCCAGAAGCATGATGTCAATCAGTGTGACTAATTCCCAGAAGAACCCTTTGCCGGTGGAGATGAACAGGGCTCCAATGCTGTACACGAATGCCACCACGATGGCCAGGGAGATGAGCATCATCATGCCGGGCTTACGGTTTCGCAGCTCCGGCACCGCCATTTGTAAAAACGGAAGACCACCATAGAGAAAGACGATCACGGCAAAGACCGGCGTAATCCAGGCACTGCCGGTGAATTCCGGCATGGTGAAATCCAGCCACTGCTGGATCATCGGACTGTAAAGGATTACCGGGACCGACAGCAGCAACGACCACCAGAATTTGCGTCTGAACATCTGCTCGTGGCTGGAGTGATCTACGCTGTGTTCCTGGTGTTCATCCTGGTTCGCTTCATGTTCCATGGCAGGTATTGTCAGGTTTAGAGTTCTATTCTCTGGTCACTGTTGATGGTTGTCCGTAGTGGGTTATGGTTATAATTCAGAAGATGTCGGGTGAAAAACCAGTACGGTATTATCCACACACTGATCATCATCCCCCCATATGTCCGCCACCAGGCCCCATTCCGCCACTATCTCCATGACCGTGATGGTGCCCATCTTCATCATGAAACTCATCACTGAGAATCTCCATCATCAGATTCCCGCCGTAATAGAACCCGTGTGGCCCAAAAGTCGGACTGAGCGTATCGCTGACCACATCGCCGGTCTCACTGTCCCGGACTGTCATATGTACCCCGGCATAGTAGATCGGCATCTCATTGATTTCACGGGATGGATCAGTGATACTCAGTGACAAATTGACATTCTCCTCATCTGTCGGGCTGAGGCTTCCGGTATGCATGGCCCAGTATTCCCGTGGCGGTCCGCCTTCTAATGCTAACTGCAGTTCATGCCCTTCGCTGTCCGCAACCGTCCGAACTCCGACAGACTCTCCGGCAGCCTCGTCGTTTGGTCTAAATCCGGTGAACTCCACCGTGAACGGCTCTGTCCAAAATGCTCTGGTCTCCTCGGTGCGGAAGAAATCCGGCGGTGCGACTGTCAATTGCAGATCGTATTCTCCCTCCGGAAGGGTGACGTTCGACTCGTAGCGATACCCGTGGGCTCCGTGAACCGGTTGTAATTCAATCTCCACCGTATCATTTGCGTTGAAAGCCGTGAGTGAGACACTACTGTGGGGGACACGCATTGCTCCCTGGTATTGCGAAACGGTACTGTCGCCAAAGAGCTCCACCATGTAGTGGTGGGCTCCATCACCCGGTCCATGGCGGTCCATCATCCCGTGCCGGTCTATGCCCCACATGGCTCTACCCGCACCATAGTGCATCCCGATGTTCAATCCACCATGGTTTCTCGCACCGATGAAAAACGACCCGTCATCCTCGTGCCCAGGTTTTCCCAGAGAAACCGGATCCACCGTTTCCCACTGTGAATGGCTGCCGCTTTTCGTTCCGGCAGCAAAGCTTTCATCCAGTTCAAATACCGCTTCAACCGGCTCCGTCCAGAGATCTCGTGTATCGGCAGTGCGGAGCACCTCCGGCGGTTCCACCCGGATGGTGACGGTATACCGGCTCTCCTCCTGCGAGGAGAGAGGATCGTCCCCCACATTGCATCCCACCACCCCAACTGCGAGCAGGGTCGCCGCTGCAATGATCAGTCGTAATCTGTATCGTCGCATATGTGCACTCTCATTTCGTTGTTATTGGTTATTGTAGAATGTATCCATGACACAAATTGCACACCAACTTTTTAGTGTATATGGCCTGACTTCGGGTGTAAAAGGCTATTATATAACATTTTTCCTTATAATAAATTCGGTAACGATCTCCTGGATACTATTGGGGTGTAGAATATTCTCCACAGCCGGCCTGGGTCTGCCGAAAAGTAAGAAGCGGGTGGTCTCTGCTTTCCACCCACCCCTGTTCTTTCACTTTGCAGGAATCCGGGATTCGGCAAGAGAACCGGAGTTACCGCAAATCCGACTTCATCTCCTGATATTCCTCCCGGGAGATCTCCCCCCGTGCATAGCGCTTTTTCAGGATATCCCTGGCGGATTCCCCGGAGCTGACTCCGTGCTCAGTGGAACCTGAGGGGCGATTCACCAGCGAGACCACCGCCCAGATGATCACGCCAAGGATGACCAGCCAGAAGATCCAGCCGAATCCCATTCCAAATCCCATGCTGCCTCCGAAACCATGCATGATAAAAACCTCCTAACAGATGTTCGTTGTTTGTTATCAGTTGTTCATTGTATGGTAATATCATCATGTTATCATTATTATGGACGAATCATGACTGAATGTGTTACGGGGGTGGTGGAAAGATGAAGGATAAAGGATTAGGTATTTATTTCAGCGCTTCAGCTGTCATTACGAGGGCTCTCCGGTGGAGAGCCCGTAATAATCTTCTGGCGCATTAATGGCTCGCGTAATAAAACTCCCACTGACCAATCATGACTCGCCAGGGGATTGCCACGGGAAGTCCGCCGGACTTCCCTCGCAATGACAGGTGCTCTTCCCGTTTTGGTGGTGGAGGGTACCGGCTGACAACTGGCTACTGGTTACCGGCTACTGTCCGGTTGTTGCGGCTGCATCTCCATTCCGCGCATATGTCCGCGTTTCCCCCGGTGCATGGGCATCCCCTGCCCGCCGTGCATCCGTTCCATCATGCGTTGCATTTGCTGTCCCATACGCTGTCCGCGCATCCGGCAGATCGCAATCGCTTGGTCCACCATATCCCGGCTCGATTCATCCACGTGCGGTTGAATATGGCTCAGAAAATCCGCCTGGGTGTTGTTCAGGTGCTGGGCTTTGGTGACCACATAGGCCGGTGCCTCCTGGTCTTGCGAGTATTCCTCGATCACACTTTCCGCTTCTGTGAGCATGGCCCGGATCAGTTTGGCGTCAACCTCCCCGGTCTTCCGGTACAGTTCCGAGAGCTCCTTCAGCCGTTGTTCCGAAAACGTCAGCCGGAGCTCCGCCTTGTCCGCCGGACCGAAGGTCAGCGCGAACTTCACCTGCTCCGTCGCCCGTTTCACCGGATAGAGGATGTCGCCGGGGACACTGTCTGCCGACACGGTGGAGAGCCCCCAGAACAGCACCAGGATCACTAACATGGCGTTTACCGTTGACCGCACCCAGCGCTTCCGGAGAAAGGCCGGTATTATTTTGGACTCCGACTGCCTCCCGGTTGCTTGTGAGAGCGCATCGGTCTCCTCCGGAGGGGCGGCGGTACTACGTCTGCCGATTTCCAGCAGAGCGGTATTCATCTGGTCAGCTGACGGCTCGGATCTCTCCAGCTCGCCTATGGCCGAGGCAGTCTCCAGCAACGGGCGGAGTTCATCGGCATACTCCGGATACCTGTGGAGAACCTCTTCCAGGCTCGTCCCCTCACGAATTTCATCTATGCATAAATCCAGTATGGTTTCGAATTCTTTGCTCATGGTCTTCTCAATGCGTTATTCATGTTACACATTGTTTTCCGGCAGATGCTTTTTCAACTGCTTGAGCGCCCGGTACTGCTGGGTCCGCACCGCCCCGGGAGATTTGTCCAGCATTTCCGCGACCTCGTTGGCCTGGTATCCCTCGATAAATCTCAGAATCACCACCTCCTGCTGCTCCTCCGTCAACTTGTTGATCGCTTTCCGGAGTTCCTGTCGCTGGAACTGACCCTCGATATCTCCCTCTCCTCCCCGATACGTTTCGATAATCTCCCCTACGGGATTGGTTTCGTCCCGGACCGACTGTTTCCGGTAATAATCCACAATTCTGTTTCGTGCAATCTGATATAACCATGCCAGGAACGAGCCATCCTGGGTTTCCAGATTCTGTAACATCTTCACAAAAACATCATTGGTCAAATCTTCCACGTCTTCCGTTTGGCTTACCCGGTAGTGGACAAACCGATAGATCTCCGGATACATCATGGATATAATCTCAGCCGAAGCGTTTTCTTTGCCTTCCCTGGTCTTCGCAGCCAGTGCTTCCAGCTCCTCTTTCTCTAGCGAATTCTCCTGCTCTTTCATCTGCCTTCACCTGTACGGACGAATTTATGGTCTCTATGTTACGGGTGAATTTGAATTTGTAAAATGCGCTCTATGTTATCAGTATCAATTGGCAATAATGAGTCCACCCTGAAAAGTTCTGCTCTCTGAGAGAATGATCGGACTCAATTGTGTATATGAAGTGTCATAAGAACAGGATATTCTCACACATAAGAGAGCCGGGGATCCCATATTGCGTCCGCAGTTCCTGTATTACGCCAAATAGTTCTCCCGCCGGACTTATTGAATTCAAAGCCGTTTGCCCCTATCTCACTTTTCCAAGACGCAGCGCCAATCCGATTCCGCCAACAGGTTGATTGGTATTTACATTGGCGAATCCGTAGAACACAATGGCTGCGAACCGGGTCGCCGTCCAGGCTATCTCTCCTCCCAGAGGAAATCCTATCATAGGCTCCGCCTGTACAGCAGGTTCTCCGCCAAATAACCCAGCATACTTCTTGCCGCCGATCACGGCAACACCGGCCCCTGCCGAGAGGTGCACATTACCTCTCCGGTAGCCGCGACCATAGAGAAAGGCTATTTCCCAGGTATCGTAGTCGGTGAACCGAAGGTTCGTGTTGATTGCACGCAATGTGAAAAGGTGGTTATTCTGATCCAGCGTCACGCTTCCGGCTAATCCCGGCCCAAGGGAGGTCGTCGCGGCACCGCCCTGCCCCCAATACCGCAATGTGCTTTCGGTATCAGGCGGTTGCTGGCAATAGATCCCGGAGATATTGAATAGAAAAACTCCGGTGATGCATAAAAGGATGGCCTTCTGACTCATAGAACAGCAATATCCTTCTTCATTAAAATTGCAATGAGCTGCCCCTGGGGCCTGCTGCAGGGAATGAACAAGTCAAAATCGCGTGTTGACAACATTGGCAAAATCCGAACCAAAGCTGTACGTGAGTGCTATGGATCCATTGAGCGAAAAATCTGTAGATAACTCCCGTTGTCTGAGAAGGACTTCCTCCAGGGAGGCATCCCCAATGGGGAGCGAGAGCTGATCCTGGATCATTTCGAAGTTTGTGCTCAGCACCAAGGAGAGTCCTTTTAACAGCCGAACCGAGACATTCCCGAAAATTTCAGCCCTGCGCAGACTCATATCGTGAAAATAGTGTGATCCGTTCACCCCGCCATAGATATCTCCCCACGGCTGTTGAAAATGGACACCGGCTTCGAGTTGATGATTAAACAGATGTTCTTGGGTTTTATGAAAAATGGTTTCTTCATAATAGTGAACAGGACTGTAGCCTATCTGATACGTAAATGTGATTGCCCTGCGAGTCGCCAGGTCATAGGGGAGCAGACTATATTCTAATCCCAGATTGAACCGGAATCGATGCTTCAAATTCCGGTCACTTCTGGTGATGTAGTCAGCAAACACTCCGGCAGACCAGTGCTCATCAAGGCTTTTGATGAGATAACTGTCAAAGCCGTGTCTGTGTTGTGAGTTGACAATTGGATCTTCGTACTCCACCCGCTGAATTTCCACAAATTCGTAGTTAAAATATGGACGGAGCCGAATTTTCCATTCGTCTGTGACCTTATCGGCGTAAAATCCCCACCGGGAGTCGAAGTCCGTCTGATTTGTTTCCAGACCGAGACTTATAGACCCGGCATAAATTCTAAATACCCAGTGATTCCATGGATCATGGTATGGTTTGTGGTCGTCAGACCCCTCACCTGCAGGTGCCTCATAAGACAGAGAGAATCTGGATTCCTGTGGGGTCCGGGCCATGA
>CAYPST010000151.1:0-7536 GCA_964413425.1 uncultured bacterium | reverse complement strand
AAAGCCAGTCCGAGTTGGTATACTCATCCCGGCGGGTCAGAATATTTTTTATTTTCTGAGGTTCCTCATCATAGGCTCTGATGCCCACGTACAAATTATCCTGATCGTACACTACCTTGAAGGTGGTGGGATAGGTGGGTGCGGCCCCGTCACTGGGATCCCGCTGCGTGAAGTGGTTCCCTTCACTGGCTAACATCCACACGGGTTCATTCAGCTTGCCGTCAATGCTGATGTCGTATTGTTCCGCACGAAACGCCTCGAGGGCCTTATTCTTTCGGGAAGAAAGGTCCGCTGTGTTCGTCTTCGACAGGGCAATAACCGGCGCGATGGTGATTAAAAAAAGCAGTACCCTATATTGCACTCTCATCTGGGACTCCTTGATGATTTATTATAACTTCGTCTTAGTATCGGTTCAGCATTATTGCTTTCGATCTTCAGTTTCGTCAATTAGTATGCCAATCATGGTGCATAGCGAAGATAGACAAATGGGATATCGGTTAGTAAGTAGTTTAAAAACAGCAGATTGAGTGATGCTTAATTTGAAGGTGAGCGTACTCTCGTGATGGCCGGGAGCGGAAGAAGGGATTACAGAATCATATCAAATTGATATGTGTTTATATGAATTTGATATACCGGGATTTTTCGATCGCGAATTGCCCGGAAGGCATCTCGGGATTGTGAACAGATAGTCGGGAAAAGGTGATTTCCTGGCAAGAACCAGAGCAGGAATCCTCAGGCGCCAGCCGAAGGGCGCCCGGGAAAATATGCATACCATTGATTTCGGAGTTTTTATATATTGATTTGTATGTCAAACCGGAATGTCGATATCGCCTGTCATAAACCTTGAGGTCCGCCATGTCAACGATGCAAGCATTAGTCAAACAGCGGCCCGAATCAGGAAAGCCGTGGAAGCAGGGGCTGCGGTTAGTTGAAAAACCGATTCCGGAAATACACTGCGAAGATGAAGTCAAGGTAAAGGTGGTCATGGCGGCTATGTGCGGGACGGATATGGGTATCTATCGGAGCCGGGATTCACTGCGAGTGGAAATGATGGGCAACAAGCAAAATGAAGTCATTACCGGCCACGAGTTCTGCGGAGAGGTGGAAGACGCCGGGAAGCTGGCCAGGTTTCATCTGGCTCGCATGCTGCGTGAACGGTATGTGAGCCATGAAGAGGACGAACCGGTACAGCGTTTCATCCGGGGACGATCCTTCGAGCAGCTGGCAGTCGATGCGAATTTCCTGAATTTCCTGCAAGAGTATTTCTACGTCACTTCCGAGATGCATATCGTTTGCGGAGTGTGTTATTCCTGCCGGACCGGGAATGGCCATACCTGCAGAAATGCGATCATTAAAGGTGTGCACGAAGACGGGATCTTTACCCGGTATGCGGTGGTTCCTGCCAATAACACCATGCTTATTCGCAAAGGTGAGATCCCCCCGGAGATCATTGCCTATATGGATGCTTTCGGGAACGCGGTACATACGGTTCAGTCGATTGACACCATGGGAGCTACCGTGGCTGTGCTTGGTATCGGCGTGCAGGGATTGATGGCCGCTGCAATCACCAAGTGGTGCGGCGCGTCCTTCATTGTCGCCACGGATCTCTCCAGTCCCGAGCACGGTTATACACCGGAGAAACTGGAACAGCAGCGATTTCGCGTGGCCAAGAATATCGGAGTGGATATCTGTTTTGATATGGCCCGGCCCCATGCTCATCAGAAATTGGTGAATACGGTCATGCACGAAACGAACAGCAACGGCGTGGATGCCGTGTTCGAAATGTCGGGAGCGGCAGGCGCCTATAATGATGCGCTGGATATTATCCGGACCGGGGGAACGTTTTCCCTGCTGGGATTACCCGATAAGGACATAGCAGTTGATTTCAGCGAGAAGGTGATTTTCCGGGGCATTAACATCAAGGGCATTATCGGTCGGAATATGTTCCGAACCTGGGAGACCATGTATCGTCTCCTGAGGTCGGGGATGGCCGACCTGATGCTAAGAAACGGGTTTGTGAGCCACAAATTTCCTCTCTCCGACTACGAAAAGGCCTTCGAGGTTCACGAGTCCGGCGAGGCCATCAAGATCGTCCTCATTCCGGAGTGATATCATTTGTCAATTGCCAGTGGTCAATTGTCAATAGAAAGCAAAGCACTGCGCATAAAGAGGGAGACCGGAGAACGGAGACGGGAGACCGGCCCATCTCCACCCATCGAATAGCACACCCCACCGGGATCCCTGTAGGACAGATGAACACAGAAAAAAGGGATCAACACTGATAAAAAAATCACTCGGTATAACGGAGACTGAATAAAAAAGAATCCGGGACACAGTGACATCGAACGAGAGATAATAGAATAGGGTTGGCAGATGTTGCTAATGGCCCGTAGACCATGGAGCTCCACCTCACAGCCAAAGTGCTGGGAGCCACTATTTCCGGACTCCTGTATCTGCTGTCTGTTCTGAGATACCCGAGGATGAGGTTGGACGGGGCTTTTGTCTTTTTGCACTTTTGAGTTTTGGGATTTTGGTTTTGCCCTCGCCCCGCTCGTGTGTGCTATTTTTTTCGGGTTCATGAATAATTCGGGATAAGTTTATTTCTGTGCGAATCTGCGCCAATCTGTGGCTCTTTCCAGGGGAGGGGCAGGGTTTTTGTATTATTGAGTATTGAAGGTTTGAATTATTGAATTATTAACTGAACTCCGCAAGCACCTCCAGTACGTAATCGATATCAGCTTCGGTATGTGCGGCGTTAATCTGGAACCGGATGGTTTCATCGCCGCGGGGCACGACCGGGAAGGTCAATCCCACCACCAGGATGCCCTGTTCGAAAAGCGCGTTCACCATAGACCTGGTCTTCCGGGTGTCTCTCACCACCATTGGCACGATGGGATGTGGTCCCGGAATCGTTTCGAATCCCAGAGAATGCAGCCCGTCCCGGAATTGGGTGGTCCGTTGATGGAGGTGCCCCAGCCGTTCCAGTCCCGCCTGGCTGTCCAGAATGTCCAGCGCTGTGGCCGCGGCGGCACAGTCCGCCTGGCTTAACGGATTCGTATAGATATACGTATCGGCTTTCTGGCGGACGGCTTCAATCAATTCTGTGGAACTGGCAATGAACCCGCCATTCACTCCCAGAGCCTTCCCCATGGTTCCGACAATAACGTCCGGCCGGGACTCGGTATATTCCGTCGTGCCCCGCCCCGTTTTCCCGTATGCGCCGATGCCATGGGAGTCATCTACGATTGTTATGACGCCGTCTTGAAATCGGGAATTGTACCGGGCAGTCCTTTCGGTGATCTCATCGATGGGCGCATAATCTCCCCGCATGCTGAAAATGCCATCAAAGATAACAATCACCCGCTCGATGTGCTCGGGAACCTCGTCCAGACATTTCTGCAATCCATCCATGTTGTTATGGGGATAAATGCCCTTGTTCCCGGAAGGGACTTTGGCAATGCGCATGGCCCGAATAATGCTGTTATGGTTCAGTTCGTCGCCAATCCAGTAAGTGCGATCGTTATTGATCGTTAAGGCCAGCCCCAGGTTCGCCGTATACGCGGAGTTGAAAATTTTACAGGCCGGTGTACCGGTAAATGCGGCCAGCCGTTCCTCCAGGGTTACATGTGGTTGAAACGTTCCGTCAATGAACCGGACAGCCCCCGGGCCGACTCCCAGCGATCCTGTGGCTGCATCGGCGGCCTGAATGAGTGCGGGATGGTTGGACAGCGAAAGATAACTGTTGGAATTCAACCGGATATATTCCTGGGCCGAACCCGCCAGTTTATACCGGGAGCCCCACTGATCCCTGGGGGGAATATATTCCACAATCACCCGTTCGGAATCTTTGGCGCGTCCCTCTTTCTCCAGCTGCCGGACTTCTGCCTGTAACGCCTGGTTGAGATGTCTGAGAGACATAGGACATGCTCCCTTATTTCGCATTGCATTAACGGTTCACATTGATTGACAACAATGTATGGCAAATTCATAAAAAGTAAAAGGCGGGAGTACGCGCCGGGATGATGCCTGACTATTCCACTCACCGGTACCGATTCAGGCACGATCTTCCCGGCGATGTGAACACGCCAGGTCAGGTGCACCAGGGGAGATGTTCAAGGTCCACGTTGCCCCCGGACAGAATCACTCCGATCCGCAGACCCCGAAATTGTTGGTGTTCCAGCAATGCTCCCAGCGATACTGCCGCCGAAGGTTCGACAATGATTTTCATCCGTTCCCAGATGAGGCGCATGGCACTGACAATCGCCGA
The DNA here is from genome assembly GCA_964413425.1 of uncultured bacterium. GTDB lineage: Bacteria > Fidelibacterota > JAANXI01 > JAANXI01 > JAANXI01 > DATFLS01. Next base: position 3,269 of record CAYPST010000151.1, on the reverse strand, counting down.
CTCGCTGACTCTCAGAATATCATCGACGTAGGATTGAATAATCGGGAAGGTAAGGTCCCCCAGGGATGTCCGCAAGCCGTCGGCAAGGGTTGAGGGATTCCCGGCGGGGATGATTCGCCCGGCCCGCAGGGAGCGATAAGCATCATCCGCCTGGACCGGTTCGGCGCCGAACACTTTCATCTCCGGGAACTGGGTTTTCACTGCCAGTGCGGTGCCGCCGAGCAGTCCTCCCCCGCCTACCGGGGCGAGTATGACATCACAGTTCTTCTGTTCCTCCAGGAGTTCCAGAGCGGCAGTCCCCTGACCGGCAATCACCCGCTCATCATTATACGAATGGATAAAAGCCGCGCCCGTTTCCTCGATGAGCGAAGTGAGCGAACGTTCACGAGCTGCAAGCGTCGGCTCACAGCAGGTGATAACGGCTCCGTACTCTTCTGCCGCGATTTTTTTAATGGCCGGAGAATTGGAGGGCATCACCACATAGGCGGGAATTCCTCGGAGCCGGGCAGCCAGTGCTACCGCCTGGGCGTGATTGCCTGAGGAATGGGTGGCCACTCCCCGCGCAGCTTCCTTCGGGGAGAGGGAGAAGACCGCATTGCAGGCGCCGCGGAATTTAAAAGCTCCCACTTTCTGAAAATTTTCACATTTGAAATACATCCCGGCGCCGACCATGTCGTCCAAACCGGAACAGGTGAAGACCGGGGTCCGGTGTGCATAGGGTGTGATGCGCTCAGCGGCCTGCCGGATGTCATTTAGGGTCGGAAAGATTCGGGTCATTGAAGACGCTCACCTGGTTTGTTTGAGATAATGCCCGGGACGTCTTATTTATCATTTCCCACACCCGCAGCAGATTTTCTCCGCAGATTTTTCGAAGGTCATCCGCCGAATATCCCTTCTTGAGCAGGTGATAAATAAGGTTCGGATATTTTGAGACATTCTCCAGTCCCTCGGGGACGGAACCAACACCGTCGAAATCAGAGCCGAGTCCGACATGGTCCACTCCGGCCAGCCGGACCACATGATCGATGTGTTCCACCACGTCCGTAATATGTGCATCTTCGAGAGGATGCTGTTCGTCATATTGTTCTATGAACTGTTGCGCTTGTTCCTCCTCTGTGTCCAGATCATGTTCGAGCAGATAACTTTGAATCACGTGCTGCCGCTCTTCCGCCCGGGTACGATAGTCATTACTCACGAAATACGAGCCGAAATTGATCTGGATAACGCCGCCGTTCTCAGCCAGCAGGCGAATCATCTCGTCGCTCATATTCCGTTCGAAGCCCGGCAGGAAGTGCCGGCAGGAAGAATGGGAGGCAATCACAGGAGCGTCCGATAGTCGTAGTACCTGATAGAAGGTGGAATCGGTCACGTGGGAGATATCAATCATCATTCCGATGCGGTTCATGGCCGGGATTAATCGTTTGCCAAACGGACTTAACCCGTTCCAGGTATTGGTGGTATCGTACGACGAATCACAGATATGATTATCTTTGGAATGGGTAAGAGTAATGTAGCGGATTCCGCGATCAGAAAAGTATCGCAGATTCTCCAGGTTTCCTTCAATGGGGGCACCGTTCTCCATCCCCATGGGCAGTGAGATGAGGCCTTTCTTGTAGTGATCGCGGATATCGGCGGGAGTGGCAGCGATGGCAAATTTGTTGGAGGCGCTGGCGGCAACGGAATCGACGAGATCAATCAGGTGGTCTGCTTCTCTCTTTGCCCCGTTGCCCTGGTATTCGGGCGAAATATAGACCGACATAAACGCTGCGTTTAATCCTCCCTGTTTCGCCCTGGGATAGTCGAAGTGATTATCCGTCAGCCGGGTGAGATCATCATGGTTGCGTTGCACATGCAGCGGAGCATCGATATGGGTGTCGACGATGATGAAGGCGTTGGCCAGACTGTCGGCCTTTGCTCTTAAGGTCGCCTCATTCTCACCAGGTGGCTGTCCCTGGCAGGAGAATAAATGTACCATGAATAGACAAATGGTGCTTACGATACGTAAGTATTTCTTCACCTTGCCTCCTTATGGTTGCATCCCTGCAATATATGGTGAATTACCGGGCCCACGAATAACGCGAATTTACCTCAATTATACTGATTGATGCAGTTGACAATGGAAATCTATGAAACATAACAAAGATTACTGCAATGTGTAATAGAAAATATGTCCGTTCAGGTCAAAGTGTTTATGACCCCGGGAGAAAAACAGTACTGAGAGTGAGAGAACGAGTTTAATGAACCTCAGTTATTCATAAATCTGAGCTAAGTTGCATGCTCCAAAGGGGTTCTTTCGGGACAGGCTGTGTGCTATTTCAGGTTAAAGGAATATAATTCATAGTTTCGCACCACCGGATCTTCACGGTACTGGCCTCGCCAATCCGGAGGGAGAAGCGCTGCTATATGCCGCATCATGTCGTGACTGTATTCTTTCAGTTGCGACTTCTTCACTTCCGGATCCTGAGAGAGAGTATATGGTCCGAACGGTTTCCCGATTCGGATCCGCAGGGGGCCCCGGCGCAGATTTCGCCAATATACATCAGCGTCCGCATAGCCGCTGAACCCCAGCGGAAGGATGTGGCACTCTGCTAAATGCGATAAATACACCGCTCCGGGTTTTCCCTGCCCCAACTGGTAGTTCGGACTCATCCCGGCTTCCGGAAAAATCCCCAGGAACTCACTGTTTTCCAGTGCTGCTTTCGCCTCCCGGATGGTGGAGGGTTTCAGGGTATCCCGATTGGTGGGGATGTATCCGTACAGATATAAAGCCCAGGCCTGGGAGAGAGGCCATTCCATATCTCCTGCTGCCAGAATCTTTAATGGGGCAGGAACAGCATAGACCATCAACGGTGGATCCCAGATGGAGAAATGATTTCCAACAACAATCAGCGGACCGTTCCGTGGTATGAACTCCCGTCCTTTGATATCTATCGTAAACAGGAGATGACCGAGACCGTATAAAATCCCGCGGAGAAATCTGCGAAACCAGGCGGGCCGGGGGCGAATGGTTTCGATCCAGGGTGTTTCTTGATGGTGGAGTATCATAATATCATTTGCTGAATCAGAAGCTACGAAATTCTCGCCCGGGTGAAAAAGGGTCGAGAATGCATAGCAGCGATATGAAATGAACCCCGGGACTCACCCCGGGGCAGGTGTTTATGTATATCATCTGAGAGTGTTTAGAAAACATGCGTCTGACACAAGTTGGTGAACGTGGCTTCTGTTTAGTATGGAGAGAAGATATAAGCACAATGTATTACGCTATTTGG
>CAYPST010000150.1:0-7566 GCA_964413425.1 uncultured bacterium | reverse complement strand
ACCTCCCCTTGGCTTTCGCCGCCATATTACGTGCCAGCCCCGGGCCCAGACGGCCCCGGAAGGTTTCGAACAGTTCATCCTCGGTCGTGGACGCCGCCATCTCCCGCAGCATCTGCTCCTCCGCCTGGAAGGCCTGGAGTGTTATCGTCTCCGGATCGACCCGGGAATGGAGAATGGACTGCAATTCGTCCCGGATACCGGCGGCATCGGGATCATCAATCCGATTGACAAATTCACCGGGATCATCACCCAAATCAAACAGGAGGTCGTCGTACCAGGTGAAATGCAGATACTTCCAGTCCCCTTTGCGAATCATAAATGACCCGGTGGTGTTGCCTTCGGAATGATTCTCGGCATACACAAACGGCGGACCGGCATCGGATTCACCGGAAATCAGGGGCGTCAGGCTTGTGCCCCGCAAACCCGAATGCGTTGCTGCTCCGGTCCACCCCAGCAAGGTGCGAATGAGATCCACGTGAGACACCGGTGTGTTAATGCTCTTCCCGGCAGGTAATCCGCCGCCTGCCATCACCAGCGGGACCCGGATACCAACGTCATAGAGATTGTTCTTATACCATAATCCGTGATCGCCCAGGGATTCCCCATGATCGGAGGTGTAAATGAAGATGGTGTTCTTTAGTTGTCCGGTTTCCTCCACCGCCTGCCAGAGTTTCCCGATATATTCATCCAGTTCGGTGATCATGCCATAATACCCGGCCCGGGCCCGGCGGATTCTCTCTTCTGCGATGGGCGTGGCAATCCGTTTGAAATGGCGCAGTTCCTGAAACGCCAGATGTAAATCCTCCAGATGGCCGGGCGGAATGTTCGGCATATCCACCTTGGTGGGATAATAGTAGTCGTAATATTTTCGCAGGGCCACAAAACCGGGATGGGGCTGCGTGCACCCGACGTAGGCCGCCCATGGTTTATTCAACCGTCCGGAGCGATTGCGAATAAAATCTACCGCTGCCTTCGTTCGCTCCGCATCCTGGTGCCGGTTATCCCTGGGACGGCCATCCACATTAGGCCGCTCATTCACCCGATAGGCCACGGGACGCCGGAACAGCTCGGTGATATCCGGGTTCCGCTGGTGCCCGTTCGCGACCTCCCCTTCCACGAAACCCAGATCGTATCGATCGTTCATATCCATCTTGCCGGTGGCCCAGGTGTGGTACCCGGCATCCCGCAGAAGGGCGGACCAGGTGGGATGCGTGCCGTCCCACACGGTGGAATTTCCATAGGAGTGATTATCAGAGGCATAGGTGCCCGTCATCATGCAGCTGCGCCCGGGCACGCACACCGGCGCCCCGGCATAAGTATCCGTGAATGTGACACCCTTCGTTGCAATGCTGTCCAGATTCGGGGTTTTTACATGCTGATGCCCCATATATCCGGTATATTTATAGGCATGTTGGTCCGAACAGATAAACACCACATTCGGCTGATCCGGCACCTGTGAGGCCATGGATTTTGATGCACCAGAGCCCAATGAAGAAACTACTGCTGCGCCACTCAAACCCTGCATGACCTTTTTTCCGAATTCCCGGCGGGTGATTTTGTTCATGATATGCTCCTTTAAATATTGTCTTTGCGATTCGCCTGTTCCGGTCTATTTCTCCCTTCATTTTCAGATTTTATTCCAATAATAGCATCCGAATAAATATTCGGCTATCCGGCTTCATCCCATGCTGCTGCCTCCCGGTTCACGATAAATCAGGCTGGATCAGAACATCATCTTCCCAGCTGACCTCCGGTGATCTCGAATGCCCAGGCATGCTGACAGGGCGGAGAGTGCCGAATATGCTCCGGGAGTTGTATGATGAGGCCATCCTCATTCGCAGTCCAGGAATGCACGCTCCCTTTGCCCAACATACGAATCTGATCTGCCCTTTTGATAGCAGTGAAAGTTATTTTTTCCGGTGGCGGAGAGTGGGGAGTTGCTCCCAGCTCAATCAGATACAGCGAGTTCTCTTTGCCCGTAATACAGGTTGTACCCTCTTTATATGGATAAATCGGCCGTGTTTTGTAGATCGCTTCTTTATTGACGTCCATCCAGGAGCCGATACCTTCCATTCGCTGCAGGGCTGTTTCCGGAAGCCGACCTTCCGGAGTCGGCCCCACGTTCAGCAGAAAATTCCCCCCTTTGGCAACGATATCCACCAGCAGGTGTATAAGCCGATGCACCGACTTATAGTCATCATCCGGTTTGTGTGACCACTGGTTCCCCATGGTCATGCAAGTTTCCCACGGCCCGTCCGGCGGTTCTTCCGGCACTTCCTGCTCCGGAGTGCGGTAATCTTCGTATTCTCCGCCCACTGCCCGATTGACCACTATCAGTCCGGGCTGGTGGCTGCGCGCCATTCTGGCCAACTCCGCAATCCGGATATCCTCCCCGTTGGACGGCCGGACCCAGCCGCCGTCCAGCCACAGGATATCGACCGGACCATACCCGGTCACGAGTTCCTCCACCTGGGCATGGGTGAATTCGACAAACCGGCGCCATTTCCCGGGGTATTTGCTGGTATCGTAGTTGGCATACCGCGGACGCTTCAGGCTGCCCGATTCCCAGAAATCCGGATCCCAGTAATCGGGATGGTGCCAGTCCGCTTTAGAGAAATAGGCCCCGATTCCGAAATCTTTGTCCCGGAATGCCTGAAAGATTTCTTTCGTCACGTTCGCCCGGGGATGGGAATGAAACGGACAGGAGGCATGGGTGATTCGATAGTCGGTCTGCCGGGTATCAAACATACTGAAGCCGTCATGATGCTTGGTAGTGAATACCACGTAGCGCATGCCGGCATCTCTGGCAGCGCTGGCCCAGGCTTCCGGTGCGAATTGGGTCGGATTGAACCTCCGGTTCAGACGCCGGTAATCCCTGGAAAATTTCAGGAAGTCCTTGTCCCGTTTTACCCACGCCTCCAGATCATCCGGCCGGGCCCACTCATTGACCCGTTCCGAATACACCAGAGGCCAGGATTCAATGCACCCCCACTGGCTGTAAATACCCCAGTGCATGAAAAAGCCGAATTTCTGATCCCGGAACCATTTCAGGCGGCCGGAGTGCTCCGGTTGGTTATCCGGATTCCCGATCTCTTCTGCAGATGTTGCCCATGAAAAGGGGGCCACGGTGAATGAGGCCCCGCCGATAATCCCGAGACTTTTCAGAAACCGTCGACGCGTCTGATGGCCCATAGATACATTGCTCCTGCGTAGAATGAATTTTCGCTAAAGTCAGATTCCGAATGTAAGAGTATTATAACATTTCCGAACCGGGCAATAAAGAACTATATCCTGAATTCAGATTATGATGCCCGGATCCCGGCTGACACGGATTCAGCACAAGCACTATTGACCCACACCTTGCCGACGAAATTCTCCGTCACCTGCATATCCGGAGATCTCTGAAGACCGTGATGCTTTTCGCCTCACCCACCCGGAATTTCGGGTCAGGAAGTATTTTATTTTGAATACCATTGGTTTTAAACTTGTATAGAGGATTTTTATCCGCAGAAATGGCTGTGGAATTCTTGTAATAAATCAGTGGACAATTGGAGGTGCTGCAATGCCCGGGAAGCGACCCCATGTGCTGGGCGTGGATGACGCTCCTTTTGACAAATCGCAGGATGACACAGTCCCGATTGTAGGCGTGATGATGGAGAACGCCACCGTAGTGGAAGGAGTAGCGGTTACTTCATTTCCCATAGATGGCGAAGACGCGACAGGTTTCCTGGCAGATTGGATCAGGAACCTGAAATGGGCCTCCATGCTTCATGCTGTGGTACTGGGTGGTATTACAATTGCCGGTTTAGGTATAGTCGATCTCCACGAATTATCCGACCAATTGAGCATCCCGGTGATTGCCGCCACCCGGCACGATACGGCGGACAGCAATCTGGATAGCGCACTCACAGCCGCCGGACTCACCGACCGGCTCGGGATTCTCCGGTCTTCCCCGCCGGCACGACAGATTCTCGAAAATCTGTATGCAGCCTCAGCCGGGGCCGAACCGTATGTGATCGAAAAACTCATCAAAAGCACCCTGAACAAGGCCCGGATGCCGGAACCGCTCCGCGTCGCCCATCTGATCGGGGCCGCTCTGGTGCAGGGCTCCTCCCATGGAAAAGTATAAGCGGTATTACAGCTGGACCGGATCCTATATTTCCCTGGCAAAGCTCTCAGCCGGGAGGGCTTGTAAAATGAGAATGTTTAAAAAACAGGTAGAAAATATACACCCAAATTGAGCGATTTATTTCCATCCCGGCAGGCGCCGGGCCTATGACCGGAAATCGCCCAATCGACAAAGAAAATGTAAGTTTTCACCTCCCCGAAAACGGCGTCGGGAAGTTCCGCACCCATTCGGTGAAAACAAACATTTTCTCAGTCGGGGTTATCCCTAAGTAAAGCGAAACATCGCCGCACTCGTATCGCTCAACTTAGGTATACAATTTTAAAACCAGATTTTCATCCGTTCGATATACGACACAGATTACAATTTTTTCATAGAATTCCAGGGACAATTTCTTATTATTTCTTTGCGTCCTTGGCAGTCTTTGCGATCTTTGAGCCAAGGGCTCTCCTCTGGAGCGTTTTCTGAACAATTTCGGTTATCTGAGATGTTCATTCAGAAATTGAAAGGTCCCCACTCCGTGAATTTCATGCGGCCCGTCAAAGTATTCGATTTCAGTGTTTTCCGGGATACCCAGCTTTGTATAGAGTCTCCGGACCTTGGCATATTCGTAGGCCACCCATTCGTCGATAGCCACCCCGTCGTGGTGCCCGCGTTCCACCATGAACGGCCGGGGGGCAATTAATCCTGCCATCTCTGCGTAATTGAAGGTATTTCCGAGATTGAATTCATACATCTCATATTCACCGGTGAACATATAACTGGCGGGAAAGGTCGTGCTGGTATTTTTCCACACCCACTCATTAAAATCGGCAGAGCAGATGGAGAGACTGTAATCGTTCAGGAGGGCCGGGACCCGCATGGCCGTCTTGCCGCCGTAGGAAAGCCCGTAAAATGCGATCCGGGCATCGTCCACGAACGGAAGGGTTTTGAACCAGTCGAGCGTCTGCTGATGCTGGCCCGTTATCACCGAGAACAGCGATTTCTTCAGCGGATTGGCCATCCGCTGCAGCGCCCGGAACCTGTCTCCGCCGATATAAGGATTCTGGGGAGCGTAGACGATATAGCCCTGATCCGCAAGTCGGGCACCAAATGCATGATAGGGTGATTCAATACGCGGATCCACCACCTGCTCCGGGCGTCCTTCCAGCCCGTGCTGACAGACCACCACCGGGCGCTGCTCCCCCGGTTGCAAGTCTGCCGGCACCAGGAGTACTCCATAAGCGAACACCTCCGGCCAGACATCCAATACCACTTCATAGCCCTTCCATTGGGAAGACTCGTATTGCAGTCTGGTACGTGGTACAGCCGGCAGCGACGGATCGGGCAGTCGCCCGATGAGCTCGTCCCACATATAGTTGCGATACCAGGCGGTGGATTCCTCCCATTTTTCGATGGTTGCGGGATCAGTCTTTTTCCAGAATTCCGCTCTGGTATTTTCGCTCTCCCGAACCAGATGTTCGGAATAATCCATCAACTGCCGCACCTGCCTCCGCATCCGGTCCTCGGTGTTCCGGTGTACTCGCAGGTCTTCCGGTATCTCGGTATCCGGGCTCTCCGGCAAATTGGTTCTCCCCAGGGAGAAAAGAAACCTCTCCAGCGCCCGGCGTGATCCGGGTGCGCCGGCTCCATTCCCGGAAATTATAAGACTGATATTTTCAGGCACTCTCAGGTTTTTGAAGTATGTCCGGGCTCGCTCAAACTCGGTGATCACCGAGGACAGGGGCGGTGTGGTGAGCCTTCCCGGTGCTGCGCCCCTGCGGCCGTTCCGGGGCGCCGGCGGACCATCCACTTCCGGTCCCCGGCTGGCCTCTATGACCAGATGCCGGGGCGCGATCATGCCGGCGAGTTCCGCGTCGCCGAACTCCGTCAGCAGGCCCCACACGTTCCGGTAAATCGGTTCGCGCCATACATCGGTGCACTCCTGAAAGTAGCCGCTCACCAGGGCTCCGTCGATCCGGTCGTCCAGCGCAGCGCTGTACAAGGCTATCAACCCACCTTCACCGTATCCGGTGATCCCAACGGGAACATCGCCCTGCTTGCTGAACCAATCGACCGCTGCCAGAACTTTCTGCACCTCATACCCGATGATGTGCCTTCCCATCTCGTACGCCTTCCTGTAGACATACTCCCGGTGGGGTTGATTGGTCATACGAATCTCCGGGTTACCGGACCAGGTGTCGCGCCGGTTGATCAGAACCGGCACCAGGATCCGGCATCCGGCCTCTGCCAGCCGTCTGACAGTTTGCATCTCCGCAGGCAGGGAATCATTCAGGCCGGCCAACATCTCCGGAGTCTGGTCGGCATCGGGCAGGGCGACAATCTGAGCAGCCGGTGTATCCTCCGGTTCCAGCCAGAGACCCTCAGCTTCCACTCCCTCCAACACCGGCCAGCGAACCGCACGAATCGTGTATCCGGAGGTTTCCCCTATTAGTGAAGATTGGAGGGTCGTCTCAATGAGATGCAGGGCCCGAACCGTCACCCGCTGGTCTACCGCCCCGATAAACGTTCTGAATCGTTTTCGGTTGTCCCGGATGGAGCTGATATAGGCGTCTTCGGAACTGTAATCTCGCTGCCAGTGGCGTTCCCGGAATTCCACTGCTTCCTCCAGCCTCCGTAAAAAGAATCGCCGGATGCCTGCCACCATGCTGTCGGCCGGATCAACCCGCCACTCCAGCGGCTGAGTGCCCGGCAACGCTTCCATCGTATGCGACGCCACCGGTTGACCCCGGGAGGACGCAAAACTTCCCGCCAGCAGATTCATGACAAGAATCCATGGGAGGGCCACACGGAATTTTTGGCCCATAGTGTGGGTTAAATTCCCGGCGCTTCCATTTTTCAAAGCTCTACGGCTCCTTTTATCCGAAGCATTCGGACATGAGAAATCGCACTTCCTTACGGCCTGTAATTATCGGAAAGTTCGACGGAATTCGGATCGGCCTCTATGGCTCCTTCGACGAAGTTTGAGGAGATGTAATTGTTTTGCCCTCCTTCTACCCGAATCGACGGGGGTACTTCGGACCGGACCCGATCATCGGCAATGAGGTTGTCGGAGATCCTCCCGTGCTCTGAATTTCGCAGCAGAATCCCGCCCCCCTCACAGTTCAGGATAGTGGAGTTGGTCAGATTGTAATTCCGGCAGCCGTCCAGCACGATTCCCGCCGGCACTCCCCTCACATTATTGATCTGCAAACCGGTGATAGTCAGGTTATCACTGTCCCGCACCACCACCGCATTTTTGCTGTCCCCGCCGTCTCCATACGAATAGTCCGGATTACGATCCAGTAAATTGGGTCCCAGCACAATATCGGAGCTCTCTTCGATAAGGAGATTGTGGGCATACCCTTTCCACAGGGTGTTCCCGGTGATAATGATCCCCCGGCCGTACCGTATATGGATGTTGTCCTGCACATCACTCAATACATTATCGGAAATGGTGA
>CAYPST010000149.1:0-7575 GCA_964413425.1 uncultured bacterium | reverse complement strand
CCATCGCCGGGATGAAAGCGGGAAAGCATGTCATCACCCACAAACCCGTGGCGAATGTGTTGCATGAGGCACGATTGGTCAGGGAAGTCGCACGGGAAACCGGGGTGGCAACACACATGTTCTGCTCTGCGGATAATGAAACCACACCCCTGTTAACCGAATGGCTCCGGGACGAAGCTATCGGTCCGGTGCGCGAGGTGCACAACTGGTCGACCCGGCCGTTCTGGCCCCAGGGAATGGCGGACTATCCCAGGGAATCTGTGCCGGTTCCCGAGGGTTTTGATTGGGATCTGTGGCTGGGCCCTGTGCCGCATCGGCCCTATCATCCTTCCTTCACCCACGGAGTCTTCCGCGGCTGGTATGATTTCGGAACCGGAGCACTGGGCGATATGGGACACTACAGCTTCTACCAGATTTTCAAGATGCTCCAATTGACCGCTCCGGTAAGTGCGGAAGCCAGCTGCAGTCAGACCTGGACTATTGATCCCGGGTACTGGATAAAGCAGGAGAACAATGTCTCCTACCCGGAAGTCTCCAACGTACACTTCGAATTCCCGGCCCGGGAGGACATGCCGCCGGTCAGCCTGCACTGGTATGACGGCAATATGAAACCGCCCACACCGGAGGAACTGAAAATAGACAAGCGGGATATGCCTGACGAAGGCATGTTACTGGTGGGTGACAACGGAAAAATCCTGGCCGGATTCAGCGGCGGCAGTCCCCGGATCATTCCGGAAGAGAAAATGCGGGCCTACCAGCGGCCCCCGGAGGCACTGCCCCGGCCTATTGACGAATTCGACCAGTGGATACGGGCCTGCATGGGCGGGGAACCATCCGATGCCCGGTTTGAAGTGACCAGCAGGCTCAGTGAAACCATCTGCCTGGGGACCATCGCCCAGCGAACAGGCAAGCGGCTGGAATGGGACTCCGACAACATGACCATTACCAACGTGCCGGAGGCAAATCAGTATCTCCGCCGGGAATATCGGACGGGATGGGAGTTATAGAGTCACCGATGCATCCCGTAGGTAATTTGTTTCAGCGATCGGCGACCGCCGCATCCTCCGGCGGTTTTCGCAAGCCAGCACAACTTTCTTGGCGCCTGACACCTGCTGAAGGGTCATGTTATGATTCCCAGAATTAAAATTTGTTGTATCCAGAATGTCAAGGAAGCCAGGATTGCGGTTGATGCCAGCGCCTCGGCCATCGGTCTGATCTCAGAGATGCCCAGCGGGCCCGGGGTGATAGCGGAGGAGACGATCCGTGCCGTCGCCGATTGGACGCCGCCCGGAATCACCAGCGTGCTGCTGACTTCTCTGCAGGATCCGGAGCAGATTATCAGCCAGCACGGGCGCTGCCGGACCGGGGCTATCCAGCTGGTGGACAAACAGACACCGGAAACTCATAAAATATTGAAGGAGCGGCTTCCCGGCATACAGATTATCCAGGTAATACATATGACGGACGACTCGGCGGTTATCGCAGCACAAGAGATGGAGGACTATGCAGACGCCCTTCTGCTGGATTCCGGGGATCCGGGCGGGGAAACCAAAGTCCTGGGAGGAACGGGCCGAATTCACAATTGGGAGATCAGCCGGGAAATCGTGCAGAAGGTTGACAAACCTGTCTTTCTGGCGGGTGGATTAACTCCGATGAATGTCACCGAAGCAACAAAAAAAGTCCGGCCTTTCGGGATTGATGTGTGCAGCGGGGTTCGTACTGACGGTCAATTGGACGGCCGGAAAGTCCGGGATTTCGTGCGGCAGGTCCAAAAGTTCGGGGAGACGGAATTCATCGATTAGGTAGATGGTCATGAGTTCAGAAGTATATATGTACACAACTACAGAGGTATATAGGTACATAAGTACATAAGCAGTAGTGTGTGGAATTAATGAAATCTGTCTGAGGCTTGTGTGCATATATTGGATTCGATCCCATTATACTGACAGAAATATCGTAGGAAATCTCTGAAAGGAATAATCTCATTGATCCCAGGGGAAGTGGAGACACGATAGATATCCGGAAGGATTTCCCGTATGCCAGGACGACGCTGAAGCCGCCGGGAAATTTGAATAGCCACCGGTGTCCCGCAAGGGATCCTCCGGAGGAGTCCCACGGACCTGCGGGAGAACCGGTGGGAACCGAAATCCAAAGCAACCCAACCCTGCAAGGGTTGAATATAAAACTCTCCCGACGTGTGAGACCGGCCCCGGGGTCCGTTGAACCCCTGCGGGGTTCGTGGCATAATATCTGTATCTCTCCCCGCATTATCCCACAGGGATCCCCTTGGGACATGCGGGGCTATTCACATTCAATCCCTTCGGGATTAGTGATCTGGATATCCCTGAGATATTAAATTCATTCTGCATCAGATGAACAGATACTGCTGTCTGACGAGTACACGGTAGTGACGTGTTTAATTAACGTTGTCTGTATAAGCTGGAAGCCCGCAGGGCTTCAATCTGAATAGCCACCGGTGGAACCGGTGGGAACCGGAGTCCACAACCATCCAACCCTGTAAGGGTTGAATAGAAAATCCTCCCGACGTGCGGAACCAGACCCGGGGTCTCGAACTCCTGCGGGTTTTGTGGCGTAATATCCGAGTTTCTCTCAATCCATTCAGGATTGGAGGAGCAAGGCTTCCGGGAAATAATATATGTTCAAGGAACCCGGAAATTCGGATCGAATTATCTTCCAACTTGATTTCCGGTTCTCCGGAGTTACTTTTAAGCAAATCCCTTCAGACCGGAGTGCGGATACTAAGAATGAACGAAAAAGCAGAACAGAATACCTCAAAATCTACAGAAGAGCTCCTGGAGTCCCTGGATGACACATCCCCTGTTCCGGAGACTCCCGAAGACCACCGGTCCGGCTTCGTCGGGATCCTGGGGAAGCCGAATGTGGGGAAATCGACCCTGCTGAATGCGTACCTCGGAGAAAAGATCGCCATTGTCACGCCCAAAGCCCAGACCACCCGGGACCGCATCCTGGGAATCTTTACCATTCCGGACCGGGCCCAGGTGATTTTCACGGATACTCCCGGCGTGCATCAGCCCCGCCACGACCTGGATGAATATATGTCTGACACCGCGTCGCTGGTCATCGAGGATTCCGATGTGATCCTGTTTCTGGCTGACATCTCGACCCAACCCGATGAAGAGGACGAATATATTGTCTCCCTGCTGCGTGAGTATGCCGAAGCGCCGGTGATTCTGGTGCTGAATAAGACGGACATCGTTTCACCGGGGGAGATTGAGCGTAATGAACAATCATATCAAAAATTATATGAATTTGAGCAATCCGTAACCATTTCAGCTTTGCAGGGAATGAATCGTGATAAGCTGCTGGATATGGTTGTGGATTCTCTTCCGGAAGGTCCGCTGTATTACCCGGCGGATCAGATCACCGACCAGGAGGAGCGGAAGATTGCCGCCGAACTGGTGCGGGAGCAGGTCTTGCATTACCTCTCCCAGGAGGTGCCGCATTCCGTGGCGGTCCAGGTGGATCAGTTCAAGCAGCGGGAGAACGACCTCCTGTACATCCAGGCAAATATCTATGTAGAACGGGACTCTCAGAAAGGTATCGTCATCGGGAAAGGCGGCAAAATGCTGAAGCGGATTGGCAGGGCGGCCCGGTCGGAGATGGAGGCATTTTTCGGGCAGAAGGTCTATCTGGATTTATGGGTGAAAGTCCGGAAGAACTGGCGGAAGAGCAAGAAGAAGATGCGCTGGCTGGGGTACGACGCGGCGAAATGACGACAGACGGCAAAGAACAAAGGGCAAAGGGCAAAGGGCAAACGTATGTGTTGAGAAATGATAGAGTAATAAGAGTGACAGAAGGAATCTCTACCTGAGTCATGTATTAAAAAAATAATGTGACTATTAAATTATCTCAGTAAAGAGTAATCTGATTGCGCTCCCGACCAGTCATCCCGACCGGAATCCCGCCGTCGTTCAGGCGGGATGGAGTGGAGGGATCTCTTCGTTGCTCTTCCCGGGGACCGTCTCGGGTCGGTGCCCGCGCGTACTATGGATGCGCCAGGCTCCCCGGTTCCTGCCGCCAGATTCCTCGGCTCCCTCCTGAACAGCAGTCGGTCGCTCGGAATGACTCGCCGAGACGGGCAAAGGGCAGTTCTCCCGGCTGGCGTGCACCCAAAGTTCTGTCGATACTGTACTGAGTTGATTTAATAGTCATAAAAAATAATCTGTTGTTTTTTAATATCCGGCTCAAGTAGCTTACCCTCCTGTCCATCGAAAAGCACCATACTCTCCCAACAATTGCGTCTGCCCTTTGCCGTTTGCCTTTTCACTTCTTTTCTGAGTTCATCGGCACTGCCTGTGGCTCACCTATTATATTGGTAAGTAACTCGAACCCATAATCTCAGAGATCCCATCCCTCCCGGTAGTCCCGGCTCAGCCACTGATTGGCTTCGGGATAGTTGGTAAATTCCATGTTTTCCGAATCCCAGGTCAGCATCTTCCCGGTCCGGAGGGAGACGTTCCCCAGCAGGACGGTTTCGGTGAGGGGCCCGGCGTAGTCGAAGTTGGCCTGTGCCTCCCCTTCACCCTTGCAGGCGTTGATCCATTCCTGGCGGTGGCCGATGGATCGGGGGAGTTGTTTGGGTGGCTGGCCGTATGCCTGCATTTTGGACTCCGGAATAATCCGGGCGCCGTTTGCCCCGTGGGAGCCTGACAGGATTTTTCCTTTGTCCCCAATGAACAGGATGCCGCCGTATGTGTCGCCCATCTTGCGATCCGATTTGATCTCTGGTGGCCGCTGCGGAAGCAGGCCTCCGTCGTACCAGATTAATCGGAGCGGCGGAAATCCATCTCTGGCAGGAAACTGGTAGTACACAATTGATGCCCGGGGATAACTTTCCGTGTTTTCGGGTTTATCCCAGGTCATTGTGGGTACAAAATAAGAGTGGTGGGCTTCCACGCTTTCGGGCGGTCCCAGTTTGAGCGCCCAGATGATGGGGTCGAAGATGTGGCAGCCCATATCGCCCAGTCCCCCGGTGCCGAAATCCCACCAGCCGCGCCAGAGTGACGGCAAATACGCGGGATGATACGGACGATAAGGAGCCGGTCCCAGCCACAGATCCCAGTCCAGCGTCTCCGGCACCGGGGGCGTCTCTGTGGGACGTTCAATCCCCTGCGGCCAGACGGGATGCGGAGTCCAGGCGTGGACTTCGTGCACATTGCCGATAGCCCCGTCCCAGATCATTTCGCAGGTCAGGCGGGCGCTTTCCATGGCGTGCCCCTGAATGCCCATCTGGGTGACCACTCCTGCCTCCCGGGCGGCCTGGGTGAGTTTTCTGGCTTCTGCAATATCGTGAGTCAGCGGCTTCTCGCAGTAAACGTGCTTGCCATGATCAATTGCGGTCATGGCTGCGACCGCATGCACGTGATCCGGCGTGGCGACCACCACCGCATCGATATCCGGCTCACTGTCCAGCATTTCCCGGAAATCACTGTACTGATGCGCGTCCGGAAGCTTCTTGAAGGTCTCGGCAGCCCGTTCCCGGTCCACATCACAGAGAGCGATGATATTTTCGTCCTGCATCTCGTTTAAATCGCTCGCACCCATCCCCCCGACTCCAATCCCGGCGATGTTGAGCTGATCGCTGGGAGGAGAATATCCAATGCCGCCCAATATGTGTCTACTGACTAACACGGCGGAAGTCGCCGCAGCGGACTTTCTCAAAAACGTCCGTCGATCCATCTGTTTCATGGTGTGCTCCTTGTGTTCTTAATGAGGTTTGATCGTAAAATCTGTGATATCTTTACTGATAGAATATTGTATAGAACTCGTTTTGTAAACATGGAAAAAGCACTTTATTTTAGCGCGGTTTATGGACGCTGTGTGAGAACAAGATACCAAGTAGAAAAGATGTCATCCTGAGCGGAGTCCCGGTGTGTGGGACGGAGTCGTCCCAACGGGATCCCTACGGGGAAGGATCTCCTGGTTTTTTCGCTTTCCCGTGTTATGTAAGATTTTTCGTGAGTTGGAAGCATTATCTTAGGAGATCCTTCCCCGAAGGAACTCCTTTGGAGCGCTTCGCTCAGGATGACAGTTTCGTATTTGATAATACATGATCACACAACCTCCATAAAACGGCATTACTTTGTTTTTTTGCGCTCTTTGCGCCCTTGGCGTTTTTTTCTCCTTTCGTTCTCTGCGTTTTAAGAATAGACGCTTCAGACGTGCTATCTCCAGGAAGTCCGGCTGCTACCGTTACCCATACCAGGGCCGTTCCCGCTGTAACTCGCCGGCCAGGGTATCCCTGGCGATAATGGAGTCTTCCAGGACCTGGAAATCGAACAGTCCCACACAGATGAAGTCCGCCCCGTTTTCGAACGCGAACGGGAAGGCATCTCTGGGATGAATGGCGCCTGCTGCCATTGTTTTATAGGCAATCCAGGGCCGCTCGACGGTCCGCATAAATTCGATGGTTGCGTCCGGATCTGTACACCAGACGTTATCGGCCGATTGCGGAGTATCCGCATGAAACGGGCCGTAATCGGTGTCTGCCGGATTGAACGACCAGTAGTTCTTGCTGTGCAGGGTTTTCATATAGAAATCCGGTTCGATGCCCGCCGCTTCCACTGCTTTGGGCACTTCCAGCGAATGGCCGCCCACGCCGGCAACCAGCCCGTTCTGTTTGATGAACTCCACCGCTTCAGCAATCAGATCCACCCGGCCGAGCTTTACCCAGCGATCGCCCACTCCGCCCTGGATATAGATGGCGTCGGCGCCCGCATCGATGGTCGTTTGCAGGTTGGTAGTGATGTCGTCCGATTTGGGATGTCCTTCTGCGATCCACTGGATATTCCCTCCCCACTGGTTCCGGTACCGCCGGATAATTTCCCGGGGCTTCTCCCGTTCGTCGGAGAGGACGGTGTTAATCCCGCGCTCCTCGCAGAGCTGCCAGGTTTCCATGACCTTCTCCGGTGTGTTATAACTGTTCACCAGCTCCGACACGTACATCAGATCTCTGGAATGGGAATAACCACTGATCAGATTGCCCCCACAGATCAGCCGGCTGATCTCCAGATCGCCGATTTTTCCCTTTGGCATGGATAAATCCGGTACGGTTTCCCGCGCCGGATAGGCGTGTTCGCCCGTACGGGCCAGCAGATGGTGCTCTTCGAAGCTGCCCCCGATCGCCACGGCGGAAGCGCCGAGTAACGCGTATCGCAAAAAATCTCTCCTGCTGTGATTCTTCGCCATATTACCTCCGAGGTATGGATTCTCTTGCCACGGTCTATTTATAGCATCTCAGTTGCCATCTATTCGAAATCGGAGTAGGTACCGGGCGCAGGAGAACGCATTTATCAGTCTCTGAATCGCTGATCGACCTTCTGCAAATGATTGTTCCTGAGCGGTATATACCCTGGTCCACCTGATGTCCTTATAAAGTACATCGCTGTCCGGGCGTATGCCAGCGAATTTCTGAACAGCTGACCCTGTTGTTGACGTATCGGCCCAACAGTATGGATTGAATTGCAATTAAAATTTTTTATGACTATTAAGTTTGCTCAGTAAAAAGGAATCTGATGGCATTCCCGACCAGTC
>CAYPST010000148.1:0-7583 GCA_964413425.1 uncultured bacterium | reverse complement strand
CGCCATTGATGCAGGCGCTCTCGCAGTGCATTGGTTTTTTCCGGCATAGTAGCGGCCAGGTTGTTCCGTTCTTCAATGTCCTGATCCAGATTATACAATTCCACTCTCATATCCTCGTAAAACTCAATCAATTTGTAGTCGCCCATCCGAATCGCGCCATGGGGCCTGGCATTGCTGCCGTGATAATGGGGATAGTGCCAGTACAGCGCCTCTCTGTCAAGTTGTGTGGCCCCTGTGAGCAGAGGCACCAGACTCACCCCGTCCTGATGCTGTGGGGAATCGAGACCTAATCCGGCCATCTCCAGTATGGTGGGATAAAAATCCGTGGAAATCACAGGAACATCACAGACTGTTCCCGGGAAAGTAACCCCAGGCCACTTCACAATCATCGGCTCCCGGATGCCGCCTTCGTACAGCCACCCCTTCCCGGCCCGCAGTGGGGTATTCGCCGTGGAGGCCGTCCGATCAGGCGGGAGGGTAGACAGCCCTCCGTTATCAGACATAAAGATAATGATGGTATGGTCAGCCAGACCTGACTCTGTTAGTGCCCCCATCACTCTGCCGACGCTTTCATCCATACTCTGCACCATGCCGGCGTATTCGGGATTATTCTGCACGAACTGGGTGACAGCGTTATATCGTTCGTTTTGATACACTGGTCCTTCCGGTTCCGGGATTCCGTCCAATTTCTGTTCGTAATATGCCCGCAACGATTCCTTTGCCTGCCTGGGGGTATGTACCGCATAATGGGATAAATACAGGAAAAACGGCTGCGCCTGGTGATCAGTGATGAATTGCACTGCTTCTCCGGAAAGGCGATCTATCAGATACTCGCCCTCCTTCCCGGCCGCAGCTAATTCTTCCAGCTGATAATCGCCACGCTTATACGGATAGTAATAACTGGGCGGAGAGCCGCGTTCGTTACCTGCAATATTGATATCAAATCCCTGGTTCTGGGGCAGATGTCCTTCCCCTCCCATATGCCACTTTCCGATATGACAGGTCACGTACCCGGCTTCCTGCAGCCGCTCGGCAATGGTGACTTCCTCCAGCGGTAAATAATTGAGGTCCTCCACCTGAAGGAATTTGTTCTCCGGGCTGTTGCCACGTCCGGGAATCCAGTCGGTTTGATTCAACCGGGCGGGATACTTTCCGGTCATAATACTTGATCTGGTGGGTGAACATACAGGACAGGCTGCGTACGCATTGGAGAACCGTGTGCCCTCACCGGCCAATTTATCTATATTCGGGGTTTCGTACAGACGGCTGCCGTGGTAACCGACATCTTTCCAGCCCAAATCATCAATCAGAATAAGAATAATATTGGGCCGGGATGATTTGCGACTCACGCAGGAGGAGAGCAGCCCTCCACCCGCAAACATGCCGAGGGCTCCCAGTGATAAGTTTTGCAGGAATTGGCGACGCTGTATAGTCTTCATGGAAACTCTCCGGAGTTAACAGATGAAATGGTATGTTGTATAAATGAGTCTGCTCTAAAAAGTATATTCGTCTTTTTGTAGCTTTAAGTAATTAAGCTACTGTTAATTTATAAGAATAATGTACCGTATTTTTGCATCTATTTTTTGTTTTTACAAACTATCTGTGTTCATTCCCCGGCACACCGGGGCAGGCTGTGTCAATTTCCCGAATTTATCCCCGAGAGATCGGGACAGGCGGGACAGGTTGTGGTTTCTATGGTAGTATCATAAATACATTCCATACCGCCTCTCAAGTCCTCACCACATATCGCAGATTCGCCTCGGTCTCAAACTCGAACACATTCCTTTCCGGCTGTTGGACCGGGACAGGTTCACCGTTCGCCTCCACGCTCACTTTTCTCTGAGTCCGGAGCCTGCACTGATTGCCCAGGAGTGAGGTCACCTCTGCCCGAACCAGTGCTCCCCGCTGCCAGGTGAGATCGACTTCAAAGCCGCCCCGGGCCCGCAATCCGGTAACATAGCCGGTGGGCCACTTTTCCGGCAGAGCGGGGAGCAGATGGATTTCACCGGTATGGCTCTGCAACAAGGCTTCTGCAATCCCGGCCGTTCCGCCGAAATTCCCGTCGATCTGGAACGGCGGATGAGTATCAAACAGATTGGGTAATGTGGACTTGCTGAGCAAAGCCTGGACGTTTTCATGCACTCGCTCCCCTTCTTCCAGCCTTGCCCAGAAATTGATAATCCACGCCCGGCTCCACCCGGTGTGTCCGCCTCCGTGGGCCAGCCGATATTCCAGCGAATTTCTGGCAGCCGCTGCCAGCACCGGAGTTGCATTGAGGGTAATCTGTCGCCCCGGATGCAGGGCATACAGATGCGACATGTGCCGGTGTCCCGGTTCAGCCTCCGCAAACTCCTCCGGCCACTCCATCAGGCGGCCGTGCGAGCCCACCTGCGGACCCGCCAGCCGGGCTTGCGCTTGCCGAACCTTTTCAATAAAATCATCCCGAATATCAAGATCCTCAGCCGCGTCCGACAGATTTGTGAATAAATCCCAGATGATTTCCTGATCCATAGCGGGTCCCATGGTGAGGTGGGCCTGGTGCCCATCCGGAGTGAGAAACGTATTCTCCGGGGAATTGGACGGCCCGGAGACCAGCCGCCCGCTCCGGGGATCTTCCACCAGCCAGTCCAGCACAAACTCCGCCGCTTCTTTCAAAACGGGATACGCCCGTTCCTCCAGAAACTGTCTGTCCCCGGTGTACAGGTAATGCTCCCAGAATTGCCGCGTACACCAGACCCCGGCCATGGGGAACATCCCCCACATGGTTCTCCCCAGGGGATTGGTGAAATACCAGGCATCGGTGGTATGGTGGGCCACAAAACCGCTGCAATCATACACTTCCCTGGCGGTCTTTCGTCCCCGTTCCCGGATACCGTCAATCAGGTCAAAGTACGGGCGGTGACATTCCGCGAGATTACCTGCCAGCGCCGGCCAGTAGTTCATCTGGACGTTGATATTAATATGATAATCGCAATTCCAGGGTGCTTCAATATGTTCATTCCAGAGACCCTGGAGGTTCGCCGGCATGGCGCCCGGCCGGGAAGAACTGATAAGCAGATAGCGTCCGAATTGAAAATACAGTGCCGTCAGCGAGGGATCAGCCTTGCCGTTTTGCACCGCCTGCAATCGCTTATCAGTTGGAATGTCTGCCCGCGTGCTGGTACCCAGATCCAGACTGACGCGTCTGAACAGTCGCTGATAATCTTTCACGTGCTCTTCCCGAAGCAGCGGGTAAGGGTGCCTGGCAGCGCGCAGCTGTTTGCGGCAGACTTCACCCGGACGATCAAAGCGATAGGTGGTTGCCGCTGCAATCAGAAGCGTGGCAGCATCAGCTCCTTCAAGAAACAGACTGTCGTCACTCGAAGAAATGGTGCCCCCTTCGGGAATGGCCTCCAGGTGCGCTTCAAAATTAACTGTCTCTTTCGATACCTCCAATTGTTCCGCCAGGTTCATTTGTTCCGCCAGATCCGCTGCTTCCTCAGGATTAGCAAGACGCCCTGGTCTTGTCTGCCCCCGCATCACCAGCCGTTCGTGGCCTGGAGTTTCCACGGAATAATTCTCCGGCCGGTCCAGGCTGATCCGGCAGGTGACACTCCCGGGCTGGTCCGCCTGCAGCCGGACAACCAGGACCTGGTGCGGCGCACTGGCAAAGACTTCTCTGGTAAAACGAACGGGGCCCTGCTGATACTGCACCCGGGCAACGGCGCGTTCGATATCCAGTTCTCGGCGATAGCTCTCCGCCTGCTCTCGCCCTTCGAACTCGATGCGGAGATCGCCCAGAGTTTCATAACTGCGTATCAAACGGGGTGCCATCACTGCTTCCTGCACCAGCTGCTCCGCCTCCACATATTTCCCACAGAATAGCAGTTCTCTGGCCCGTTCGATTGCCCGATACGCTCCCGCACGATCCCGGTCGACCGGAAATCCTGCCCACACCGTGTCTTCATTCAATTGCAGGCGCTCTTCCCGAATCCCGCCAAAAATCATGGCACCCAGTCTGCCGTTACCCACCGGCAAGGCTTCCTCCCACCGTGCGGCGGGCTGCTCATACCATAATACAAGGGGATGTTGTCTTCCGGTTCCCTGGTCTTGTGCGAAAAACTTCGGTGAAATCTTCGGCAATAAACCTCCTCCCAGGGCCAGCTTTCCGGTGTCAGCCAGAAATTGTCTTCGAGTGCGTAATTTTCCCATACGGATCCTCCTTTACAAGGCTTTCCTGGCTATGCGCCACAATACAAAGATTCAGGCACACCCCTGTCACCAATGCATCTCGGCAGGATGTTCTGCGGATCCTGTTGCTCCCGAAATTGTTGAATGATGTTAGACCATCTCATCAAAATGAATGGTCTTCCGGAGACAATACATCGCTTGCTTTCATCAACATCCACAGCAGAACCTATATTTCCCCAAACCAAAAATTCTGCCGAAGAGATATTACTGCATCATCCGGGTTCCGCAGTGTGTATCCCCTGCTCATTCTCCGGCAAAAACTTCGTGGACCCCTGCAGTAATCGTGGTTTCGTAGAACAAGGCATCCTGGTCCATCTTCCCGCTATATTGCTGCGAAACCGCTGCGGTAAACTCATCGACAGCCTCTGCCCGGACCAGGTTAATGGTGCATCCTCCGAAACCGGCACCCATCATGCGCGCTCCCAACACTGCGTCGATATCCTCCGTCATATCCACCAGGAGATCCAGCTCCCTGGAACTCACTTCATACTTATTTCTCAGACCTTCATGTGATTGATACATTCGTTCTCCGAAAGCCATAAAATCGTCGTGCGCCAGATCCTGACAGGCCTGGTTTACCCGGATATTCTCTTCGATCACATACTCACACCGGCTGTACACCACCGGGCCGAATTCCGCTTTATGCTCCTGAAGCATCTCGGGATTCACATCCCTGAGACTGGAAATCTCCGGATTATACTGCTGAAGCAGCGCCACCCCCTCTTCGCACTGACTGCGGCGTACATTATACTCTGAGCCGGCCAATTCTCTGCGCACCTGGGTATCACAAAGCACGATCTTTAAATCATCCCGAGTAAATGGGTAGTATTCATATTCCAGAGAACGGCAATCCAGTTTAAACACCTTATCCGCCCGGCTGTAGATATTAGCGAACTGGTCCATAATGCCGCATTGCACACCCACAAACTCATTTTCAGCCTTCTGTCCCAGTTTCACCATGGACAGTTTATCCAGGGGCAAATTGAACAGCTGTGTCAATCCGAAGATTGTGCCGCCTTCCAGCGCTGCCGACGATGACATGCCTGCTCCGATAGGAATGGTGCCACCGAAGACGCAATCGAACCCGCCGACTGAGTATCCTGCCTGGCGCAGCTGATCCACGCATCCCATGATATAATTCGGCCAGCCGAGTTCACTCTTCGTATAAGGAGTGGCAGTAACATCCCAGGAGAACTCCTGTTCCATATCAATCGCGTACAGTCGAGCGGTTGTTCCTTCATTGGATGCGAATCCTAAGACAATTTGCTTATCTACTGCCGCCGGCAATACAAACCCCTCGTTATAATCGGTGTGTTCCCCGATGAGATTCACTCTTCCCGGCGATTGTACAAGCAGCGGATGGCGGTTAAACTTTGTTCTGAATATCTTAGCGGTATTCAAGGTGAGTTGGTCCATAGAATTTTACTTTCCCGATGCTTATTGTACGGTCATCCCTTTGTTTCTCCAGAGGAATATGAGCCCTGCAAGTATCATGATGCCTCCCCACCAGATATTGGGATGGAGCTCTGCCAGCACGGTCTGACTGGAAGCAGGTGCCAGTAAATAATAGAAACCGGTAACAGCGATCACCACACCCATAATCAACAGTACCCATCCGACAAAATACCAGATTGGCTTCATCCCTGCATCTGTGTTGTTTTCTTGCATCATAAATACCACTCCTTTTTACCAGAAATAAATATTGAGTAC
This sequence comes from uncultured bacterium, assembly GCA_964413425.1. Taxonomy (GTDB): domain Bacteria; phylum Fidelibacterota; class JAANXI01; order JAANXI01; family JAANXI01; genus DATFLS01. The sequence continues at coordinate 1,643 of CAYPST010000148.1, read as the reverse complement.
GATTAAGATCACAGCAGAAATAATGGCGTAAAATTCCGGCCGCTTATGGAACGGAATACCGGTGGTCACAGTCTCTTCCGTCAATCCCTTCACCAGGCCGACCAGCTCTTCTTTCCGGCGTTTCTTCGTGAACAGGCTGACCACGATTGTCACCACGAAGCAAATCACCCAGGCCCACCAGGCACGCCAGAAATTTGCCGCCATATCACTGGCCACCTCCGAGAAGGTGATGGCACTTTCTGCTACCCATCCGAATCGCACTGCCACCCACATGGAAAAGGAAGAGACCATTCCAATAAGCAGTCCCCAGAATGCCCCGTTCGGCGTGATCCAGACCACGAACATTCCCAAAAGCATGGTGGCGAATAGCGGTGCATTCACCCAGGAGAAGATGGCCTGCATATAATCCATGATGGTGGGCATACTCATCGCCCAATAGGCGGCCGCCACACTAATTAAAATGCCAACCACCGTAACGACACGGCCCATCCAGAGGAGACGTTCTTCCGAGGCCTCCGGATTAATGACAGACTGATAGATATCATACGTCCAGACCGTATTAAAGGCGCTGATATTCCCTGCCTGTCCGGCCATGAAGCCGGCCAGCAGGGCTGTGACCCCTAATCCCATCAGCCCGTTGGGATAATACCGTGCGATCAGCAGCGGAAGGGTGGAGTCATGCCGAACCTGCCCGTTTTCCATCAGCAGCTGGAATCCGCTGCCGGCGTCCCGCGTGAGCACCAGCGCAATTAATCCGCCCAACACCACAATAAAAGGCAGCGCCATCTTAAAAAATGACGCAATAATTGGAGTGGTTCGGGCTGCGCGGAGATCCCGGGCAGAAAACGCCCGCTGCACCACCAGGAAATCCGTGGTCCAGTATCCGAAAGAAAGTACGAAGCCAAGTCCCAGTACAATCCCTCCCCAGGTGACCATCATTCCATTTTGCGTCGGATCAGCGGAGGTGGACCAGAGGGTCGAAAAGGATTCGGGGATTCTGGCAAAAATTTCCTGAATGCTTCCAACTTCCACAATCCCCAAAATCACCACCAGCAAAAGTCCGAACCAGATCAGGAAGAACTGGATGATTTCCGTAAAAATAGCCGACATGAGACCGCTGAGGGTAACATACACCGCCACCGTGCCGGCAGAGGCCCACATACTGACGGCCCAGTTCCATCCCAGAAAGGTCCGGAGCACCAGGGCCATCGCATACAGATTAATTCCTGACACCAGCACAGTCATAATGGCAAAAGAAATGGCATTGAGCACCCGGGTCTTTTCGTCAAACCGCAGCTTGAGATATCCCGGCACCGATTTAATTTTGCTGCTGTAATAGAAGGGCATCATATAAATTGCCAGAAACAGCATGGCCGGGATGGCCCCAATCCAATAAAAGTGGGCAACATACATTCCATATTTATGGGTATTGCCTGCCATCCCAAGCAGTTCCAGCGCACCCATGTTCGCCGAGAGAAAAGCCAGTCCGGCTACCCAGGAGCTATTCCTGCGACCGGCAAGAAAAAAATCCTCGTCGCTCCTGGTATATCTCCTGAGATAGAAGCCAATACCGATGACAAAAATGAAATAAATGGCAATAATAAGCCAGTCAGCAAAATTTAAAACCATCGTTTCCATAAGGG
>CAYPST010000147.1:0-7650 GCA_964413425.1 uncultured bacterium | reverse complement strand
GGGAGTCTCTTCGAGGCCTTCGGCAAAGAGATCCCGTGACGACGGGACAAAGAAACTACAACATATCTCTGTCCAAATAGCGGAATACATTTTGCAGATATTTTGTATACATAATACCTATACGTCAGATTCAGCATCTTGTATCAGGCCCATGTTTTCTGAGCACTCTCTGTTTAATGTCATTGTCTCCGCTCAATGAGTCTATATATCGAAAACGCACAGATCACCGGGATTGCGAAGGATGCAAAGAACGAAAGAAATACCGAACAATGCTCCGCTGTATTTCGAAAACGCTTTGGGATGTATACTAGAGGTATCATCAATAGAAGATTGCTTCAATATTGTGTAGTTGCGCCCTGTTTTTAACATTCTTAATCTCATACCAGAGATACCCGGAGAGGATAATTTACCGGCAATCTTTTCCGGAAGGTAACATGGGTGGTGCACTTCAGAGAAGTTTGCCGTTAGAATAATTTCCCCGACAGATTCTTTCAGAGAGAAGAACGTGCCGGCATTGTAACATCTCCGGGAGGATTCTCTCTAAATGGAGAAATCACAGATGAAAAGGAGGGGGAGTATGCCTTTTATACAGGAGCGTGATAAACCGGAGATTCAACGGATATTACACCGCATGAAAGAGTCGGTGGAATTAATTATATTTACCGATACATTCGGGTGTCAATACTGTGCAGAAACACAGCAATTACTGGAGGAAGTGACGGGTCTGTCGGAAAATATCACATTAACGGTCTGCTCGTTATCAGATCATAAGGTGACGGCTGAGGCGTATCGGGTAGACAAAACCCCGGCGATTGTGATTCAGTCGGGGGAAGATTTCGGCATACGGTATTACGGTATCCCCTCCGGCTATGAATTCGGCAGTCTCCTGGAAGACATTGTGGACGTGTCCAGAGGCGAGGCCGGGTTCTCCGGGGAGGTGGCCCGGAAGATAGAACTGATCCAGTCCCCCCTGCACCTCCAGGTATTTGTTACTCCCACGTGTCCCTACTGTCCGTCAGCGGTGCGAAATGCGCACCGGCTGGCAATTGCCAATCCATATATTCGGGCGGACATGATCGAGGCCACGGAATTTCCGGAACTTAGCCGGAAATATGGCGTTCGCGGAGTTCCAAGAACGATGGTCAATGAAGAGTTTCATATCGATGGCGGATTACCGGAAGCCGTCTTTATAAACCAGATTATCGAGCATCTGCAAACGCGAAGGAAAGCAACCGCATAGGAATGAAGAACCTATCCTTTGAGGAAGAGCAGGAACTCGTCAGGAAGGCGAAGGAGGGCGACAAAGTTTCGCTGGCCCGCCTGGTGGATACCTATCAGGAGCCCATTTATAACACTGCTCTCAAAATGACCAAGAACCGGGAAGACGCAGAAGACGTGCTGCAGGAAACCTTCGTTACAATGGTGGAAAAATTGCATCAGTTTCGGGGCGATGCCCGGTTGTACACATGGTTGTACCGGATTGCAGTGAATAATGTATACAAGCGGACGCGGACCAAACAAAAGCACGAAGCCATGGATATTAACGATCCGGATGTGCAGCAAATCCATGGCTCCAATCTCAGCGAATGGCCGGAAACCGCGCAATTGCTCGGAGAACGGGAATGGATACGGGATGTCCTGGCGGATGCTCTAAATGACCTGCCGGAGAAGTACCGAACGATTTTCGTCCTGCGTGATATCCAGGGCTTGTCCATCAGGGAAACACAGGAGATTCTGGGCATTTCAGAAAGCAACGTCAAAGTCCGCCTCATGCGTGCACGGAATTATCTGCGAGATAAATTATCGACCTCACTGGAAGAAGGAGTGCATTATGACCAGGGAACTCAGTCATAAAGAAACATTCCATAAATTGTGTGATGACCTCAGCACGGATATCAATGCGGAACTGTGTGAGGAGGTAAAAGAACATTTAAAGGATTGCCCGGATTGTAAGGTATACGTGGACACGTTGCGGCAAACGGTGTATCTGTATCGCGGTGAATGGGAGCGGAAAGAAGGGATCCCCCCTGAGGTCTCTGATCGGTTATTCAAAGTGTTGAAGCTGGATGATATTCGGGAGAGACTGAACGAAGAGTCCTGAGTCCGGACTGGTGTGGTCTTTCGCCGGATGGAGGGAGGGATTGTTATGATAGAGGGAACTGCTGTAAACTATAAACCGTCTGAAAGCGACAGAAGAACCAGAGAAATATGAAGAAGGTGAGAAAATGGACCCCAATAAGGTAGCTGTCAGTACCAATGATTATAAAAAACTTTCCAGTAACACGTTTGGCAAAAGCCATTATTATCAGATATATGATATGGATGATCCGGAGTTCGAAACGTTGGATACCCGGGAAAATGTCTTATTCCGGCAGGTCTGTGATTTGAATGGGCGAGTTGAACATCTGCATGGGTTGTTGGGTGATGTGCGGTATCTGATTGGAAACCGGTTTCAACAGGATGTGCAGCGTGGTTTACAGGACATGGGCCATGAGACAGTTGAGGCACCACCGGACAATATCCGGGAAGTTCTGGAAGCGTTACGCGCATCATTGCAAGGAACAGAATAAGCAAATAGAAAGGACAGCATACAGTGGAATTTATCAGCAAACCATGGGTCAAATATTCTCTGATCGCGCTGGTGGCCGGAATCTTCGCATGGCAGGTGGTCGGACGTTCTGCGTCCGATTCCGGCACTGCTCCGGATTTCACACTGACCAATCAGGCTGGCGAACAGATCAGTCTCAGTGATTACAAGGGCAAGGTGGTCATACTGGATTTCTGGGCGACCTGGTGTCCGCCCTGCAAGGCAGAAATTCCGGGATTTGTTAACCTCCATAATGAATACAAAGATGACGGGCTCGCTATAATCGGTGTGTCCCTGGACCGTAACGGGTGGAATGATGTGCGGCCGTTTTTGCAGAACTACGAAGTCGAATATCCCGTGGTGTTGGGAAACATGGATCTGGTGGAAGCGTATGGGGGCATCCGCAGTATTCCCACGACTTTTGTGCTTGATAAGAAGGGAAATATTCATAAGAAGTATGTGGGCTATCGTCCCGAACAGGTGTTTGAGGAAGATTTTCTTGCACTACAATAACCGGTTATAAGAACCTGAACCGAGCAAAATCCGGCAGTGAACGCTTCGCTACAGAAGCGTGTGTGTTTGCAACGGGCATAGTTTATATCTCTGGCACACAGCCACCCTCGCCAGGTGCCGGGCTTCTGACCGACATGCGCTATTTTTCCGGATTTGCGAATGGTTCAGGTTAACGAGGCTCATCTTTGAGTCTGTTTAGAAAACGCCTCGCTCCGAAGGGATGCTCCGAAGTCCCGGAAGGTCCAAGGGACTCCTTCGGAGGATCCCGTTGGGGGAGTCTCTTCGAGGCCTTCGGCAAAGAGATCCCGTGACGACGGGACAAAGCACATTGAACATATATCTGCCACTATCCCGTCATACATTTGACGTCTATCTTAGATGCTTAATAACCAGAAGTCAGGTTCAGCATGTTGTCTCGGACGCTTGTTTTCTAAATACTCTCATCTTTAGACAAATGAACCGATATTCTCAATTTCGATAATCAGTTTTCTCCTTTGTTCCTCTTGTGACCGGAAACTAGGTATTGCACTAAACTGATAGAAATAGTATATATGTAATGCATAGCGCATTCTGTTTGATCTTGTGTGAACTTACTGCGTTGTAAGCAAGAGAAAGACATCACCATAGATCAGCGATAGTCATTCTGGAGTGCGGGTTCGAAATCCCCGGGAGGGAGGTTTTCCTGTAACGTGAATGCAGTCTTATCTCTAAGTGGAATAGTATTTGAACTAATACTGAAGAGCAGTATGTGGCAACCCTGTTGTTGTATACATCATTAATCGTAACGAGAAACTACCTGTTAAGGGAAGGAGTGCGCTATGGCTAACATTTTCAAGAAGATGGAATCCATTCTACCGGACATTCGCCAGGAACGGATGGACCTGCTCAAGGAGTATGGTGAGAAGAAATTATCGGAATGTTCCGTGCAGCAGGCACATGGTGGAATGCGTGGTGTGAAATCCATGATTTGTGATACGTCCCTGGTGGAACCGGACAAGGGATTGATCATCCGCGGGCACCCGCTGTTGGAGATTCAGGATTATTGGCCGGAAGACATTTTTCTGCTTCTCCTTACAGGCGAAGAGCCCACCAAGGATGACAGAAAAGATCTGCAGAAAGAATATGATAAGCGTGCCGAGATTCCGGGCGAAGTGTGGGATATGCTGCGGGCGATGCCGGATGACGCCCATCCCATGACCATGCTCAGTAACGCGATTATGGCATTGGAGCATACCAGTCTCTTCGATGAAAAGTACTGGGAAGGGATTGCCAAAGGCGAATACTGGCGGTATTACCTGGAAGACTCGCTGAATCTGCTGGCCAAATTGCCGGGTATAGCAGCCGGACTGTATCGCATCCGATTTGATAAGGGGGATCCCCTTCCCTGGACCAAAGGATTGGACTGGGGCGCCAATTACTCCAGGATGATGGGCATTGAAGACGAAGATTTCGCCGAGTTGATGCGGCTTTACCTGATGTTCCATTGCGACCATGAGGGCGGCAACGTGAGTGCGAACACCTGTCACACCGTGGGATCGGCACTGTCCAATGCCTACTATTCGGTGTCGGCGGGCTTGAACGGCCTGGCGGGATTTCTCCACGGCATGGCCAACCAGGAATGTCTCCGCTGGGTGTTACAGGTGATGGAACGGTTTGACGGCAAAGCGCCCACCGAGGATCAGCTGGAAAAGTTTGCCAGAGAAACCCTGGAATCCGGTCAGGTCGTTCCGGGATACGGACATGCAGTGCTGCGGGTGACGGATCCTCGATTTGAAGGTTTCGTGCAGTTCGGCCGCAAACACCTGCCCGATGATCCGGTCTTCCAGACGGTGAATCGTCTCTATAAGGTGGTGCCCGATGTGCTGAAGGAATTCTCAGAGGAACGGGTGAAAGCAGGCAAGTCGCCCATTGCTGATCCGTATCCGAATGTCGACGCAGGATCCGGATCGCTGCTGTATCATTACGGGATCACCGAATTCGAATATTACACGGTCTTATTCGGTATCAGCCGGGCGCAGGGTATGTTATCCCAGTTAATTCTGAACCGGGCACTGGGTGTCCCGATCACCCGGCCAAAATCTGTGGGAACGAAATACATCAAACAGAACCTGTAAGCCGTCTGAGTTCCAGACTTGTCTGTATGAAAAAGGCCGCCGCTGGCGGCCTTTTTCGGTTTCAGGATGTACCGGAAGTACCGTTCCCTGGAGGAATAGCCTTGTCCGCGGTGAATTTTTTGCAGAGAATCCCGGTATCTGTGGTGGGATCATATTACTGAATTCCATACATTCTGGTCGGAATGAGCAACCGAAATGGCAGGTATTCATGCCCGTCACTGACATGTTCAGAAGACTCGAATATTCCTATGAACGCACGCTCCTCTGGGTGCGCTACCAGTTGTTCCCGTCCATAAAGAATGCGGTGTCTGATTTTTTTGTCACGGATAAGGTGCCGAATCTGGCGGCGGCTCTGGCGTTTTTCGCTTTAATGTCCTTTATTCCCCTGCTCATCCTGGCGGTGGCGAGCCTGGGGTATATTCTCGAGAGTTCTGAAGCTGCCTATGAACGAGTGGTCAACTTTGTGGGGCAGCTTGCACCGCATACTGTCTCGAACATTATGCCGTTGATTAAAGAGACCATTTCCATGAAGTATGCCTACGGCTGGGTCGGCATGCTTATCCTGGTCTGGGTAGGCAGCCGGGTGTTTGAAATCCTGGAGCAGGCCCTGAACCGGGTCTGGACGTTGCGGGAAGACCGCCCGCTGCTCAAACGAACCGGCATGGCATTGATTCTGGTGCCAGGGATGGTGCTTTTCCTCGGCGTCTCTCTGGGGTTGTCCGCGTTTTATTCCATCAGCCGAACGTTTGAGATCCCCTGGATGCATGTCCGGTTGGAAGAGATTCCGTTCCTGTTTGCTCTCATCGGACGATTAATTCCGTTTGTCGTGAGTATCGCCGGATTCTATCTGGTCTATAAGATCATCGCTGCCACGCAGGTGCACCGGAAAGATGCCTTTATCGGTGCGCTTACTGCCGCTCTGCTGTGGGAAGTGTTGAAACGAGGCTATGATTGGTATGTCACCAACATTTGGGAGGTGAACGCGATTTTTGGCGGACTGGGTACAATAGCTGTCTTCGTCATCTGGGTGTATCTGTCCTGTATGGTGCTGCTGTTTGGGGCGGAAGTGGCCTATAACTGGCAAAAAGTCGAAGAAACCAGGGAAGATACCTACGATTATCTGGATCCCGATGACCGCATGAGTGGATTATGAATCGATGGAATTCAGGAGGTGCGTCTGCGGGTATGCTGGATGGACAGGCGGCGGTCACTACCGGCACACTCACTGAGGAGGGAACAACCGGAGTTCTGGCTGCACGCCGGGAAGATCGCCTGCATGACTGGATCTTAAATGAGTATCTTCCGATTTTTCCAATGATTATTTGTTCCGGGTCAGTCAATTGTATAACGACTGGACCGCGGTACCAGAGCGTATTTATTCACGAGAATGAACGGAGGATGAAATGAGACGTGTAATATCGGCGGTGTTGGTGATAGTTCTGCCAGTAGTGGCTGTGCAGGCGCAGACGGCCCGGGAAATCGTGAAACAGATCGATGAATTGTACCGCAGTGAATCCAGCTACGCCGTTATGGAAATGGAGATCGTAACACCTCACTGGCAGCGAACCCTGCGAATGAGAGCCTGGACACAGGGCACCGGGAAAACCTTTATCCGGATCACCGAACCGGCCAAGGAAAGAGGCGTGACCACTCTCCGGATGGGAAATGAAATGTGGAATTATCTTCCCAATACCAACAAGGTCATTAAAGTGCCGCCCTCCATGATGATGAGCTCCTGGATGGGCTCGGATTTCACCAATAACGATCTGGTCAGCGAATTCACTCTGCTGGAGGATTACAATTTTGAATTGATTCAGCCGGATACGGCTCAATCGGGCTATTTATACATCGAAGCGGTGCCCAGGGAGGGCAAACCCATCGTCTGGGGGAAGCAGATCATTACGGTGCGGGAGGAGGATTACATCCCGATCCGGCAGGAGTACTATGATGAGAACGGGAAATTGATGCGCGTCCTGAAATATCAGAATATCAGAGAATTCGATGGCAAGGAAATCCCCACCGAAATGATCATGATTCCGAAGAACAAAGAGGGGAACAGAACGATAATCAGGTACCTGGACGCGGATTTCAATATCGATGTCAGTGAGGACATCTTCAGCCTCCGCAACCTTCGATCGCAGTGAGAATGAAACACCGAAAAGCACTGAAATACACCGAAATACACCGAAATAAAATAATGAAGAAACTACTATATCAGGAATTGACAAAGGACATCCGGCAGGTGGCGTATGAAGTACATCAATATTTTGGTTCTGGGTTTCTTGAAAAGGTGGACGAAAATGCACTGGCGTATAAAATTCGGCAGTCTGGATATACATGCCAACAGCAAGTCCCTATAAAAGTGTATTTCGAAAACAACGTCATTGTCGGTGAATATTTTGCAGACATTCTGGTGGAAGATAAAATCATCATTGA
>CAYPST010000146.1:0-8489 GCA_964413425.1 uncultured bacterium | reverse complement strand
TGATTTTCCAATGCTGCCTATATTGGGGATCAGCGCGCAGTTCTGATTATCTGTGGGTTCAATTTGGATCGGGATCAGCTATTTTAAGCCTGGGCGGCCGATTGATCGGCATCATTCTGCGCTTCAGCGATTCCATCCCATCGAGGCACTGCGGAGTGAATAATCATGGGAATGATGCCATGGAATTCTGAGGAAAAATCAGATACATATAATGAAAAATAAACAAGTAAACTGAAAGTGAGGTTCTATGCAATCCACAATCATCATAATCAATGCCCTGGCGTTTCTTTCACTAGTAATAGCTTTCATCACAGACGGGGCCCGGGCCCGTCAGGCGCTGCGCATCGCGGGACGTTCTTTTCTGCGTATTCTGCCCTCGGTGCTGATGATCGTCGTGCTGGTGGGGCTGGTGATGGGTATTCTCACCCCGGACAAACTGGGACAATGGCTGGGCGACAAATCCGGTGTAGCTGGCGTGCTACTCACGGGGCTGGTGGGAGCTGTTTTACACATCCCATCCATTGTGGCCTTCCCCCTGGCAGGTTCGCTGTTGCGCAGCGGGGCTTCGGTGACCATCATTGCCACGTTTGTTGCAACACTGACCATGATCGGGGTGGTCACGTTTCCACTGGAAGCCAAAGAATTGGGAAAACGGTTCGCTCTGTTGCGTAACGGACTCAGTTTTCTGGCAGCGCTGCTGGTGGGTTGGATCATGGGGGTGATCCTGTGAGTACTAACAACAAACAACCGTGGAAAGAATGGATTCTCCTGGCAGCACTGATGGGACCGGCGACCGTTCTCGGATTGCTTTTTCCCGCGTACCGATCGCCGATGCTGCAAGCCTCCTGGTCTCTGGGGAAAGAGATGCTGTTTATTTTACCGGCGGTGCTGGTACTCATGGGGCTGTTTTCGGTGTGGATTTCGCGGGAGATGGTGGTCAAATATCTCGGACAAACGTCCGGGATTCGCGGGATCGGGCTGGCACTCTTGTTCGGGGCGACACCAACGGGTCCGCTGTATGTCGCCTTTCCCATCGCCACCGCGTTGCGGAAAAAAGGGGCCCGTCTGTCCAATATCGTCATTTTTCTCACCGCCTGGGCCTGTATCAAACTGCCCCAGGAGATGGTGGAGCTGCAATTTCTGGGCGTGCGATTTATGCTGGCCCGGTTAAGTCTGACCATTCTCGCGGCCACCGGCATGGGATGGATTATGGAACAGATCATCAGCTCAACGGATAAACCCGGACAACAATAATCGGAGGAGAATCATGAAAACATTCGACTTACACACCATGGAAGCCGCTCCCTATGAAGAGCGGGATACCAATGTCTTTTATCAGGCACCTGAATTCAAAGCGCGCATTATCGAATTGCCACCAGACGGAACCATGCCCGAATGCGAAATGGCGTCGTCTGTCGTTTTCATCGCCCTGGACGGCGAGGCAACGGTGACGGTTGATCATGAAGATACCCAACTGAAGGAGGGCAACTGCCTGATCACCGAACCGGCAACCCTGTCCATGCAAACTGCGAGTGGTGTGAGAATACTGGGCCTGCAGATCGCCGTCCACCGGGACTAACACGATGCAAGCACTGTATTGGGTCACGGGTGTGGCCTTGCTTCTCTCTTGCATCGCCAACTGGCGGAAATCGGTCCTTGCGCTGCGCCAGGGTCTGAATCGTTTTCTGTATGTTTTACCGGATCTGCTGTTCATGACAGTACTGGTGGCAGTGCTATTCCCTCTGATCCGATTGGTGGTTTCCCCTGCCGCTGGTGATTCTCTCAGCTGAACTTTTGCGGCGGTATCTGCAAACCAAGGGATATGAACTCCGGGAGCAATCTGACCGCATATCCACCCGAATGCCTAGTTGGCATTTCTGTTACATCCGGCTTATTTTAAGCGGAAATTCAATTTATATTCCCCCTTGCAGGGCTTGATATATCCATGATTCAATGACAGCCACAGGAGAGAGACCATGCGAGAATATTTAATTGTATCCTTCTTTTTACTTTTATCACCCGTGATGGCGCAACACCACCATAACCAGTATGCCGATTATTCCGACCGTGAAATCAAAGCGCTGTCTTCTGAAGAAGTACAGGGTTATCTGTCCGGCGAAGGTATGGGCATGGCGCTGGCTGCGGAACTCAATCATTATCCCGGTCCCAAACACGTGCTGGAACTCAAGGATCGCCTGGAACTCACCCCCTCGCAGCTGCAGAGGACCAGACAACTTTACGAGCAGATGCACACGGAAGCGATGGCACTGGGGGAAGTGATTGTCCGGGAAGAATATACACTGGACAGTTTATTCACAAACCAGGCGATGACTGCAAAAATCCTGGATTCTCTGGTGACCCGGATCGGGAATCTGAAGGGACAATTACGGGCGGTCCATCTCCGGACACACCTCCGGATGCGGGAGGCATTGACAGACCGCCAGGTTGAGCATTACCATCAATTGCGCGGCTATGGAGAGTCACCGGCACATGGTACACCGCACCAGCATAATTGACCTGATCCCCTCACCTGCAGACAAGTAGTCATTGTTGTCCCGTCTTCACGAAACCCACTCAGCATTAAACTGGTCTCCCGGATATAATCACAGAAAACCACATGTTCGTGAATTTTGGAAATTTGAGTCTGTTTAGAAAACGCAAAGGCCGCAGAGAACGCCAAGAAAAAATACAATAGTCCGATCATAGACCGGAATAAATTGTAGGGGTCTGGTATACGCAGAATACACAGAAGTCAGGCTCGGCATGTTGTCTCGGGCCCCTGTTTCCTAAACACTCTCAAATTTGGAAATTTGGAAATTCCCGTTTTACCAGGGGATAATTTTTGTTACTTTTCAGGCTGTCTGGAAATCGAAACCGGTTGGATTACACAGGAGCATTTGCGCTATTAATAGACCTGCAGAGACCATCGTCAATAAAACCCCGTTCTACTACGGGTGGATAATCATGGTGACAGGGTCCCTGGGCCTGGTTATGACCAGCCCCGGGCAGACCTACTCGATTTCTCTGTTCATCGAACACTTCATCCGGGATCTGGACCTGAGCCGATCGCTGGTCAGCACGCTCTATACCATAGCGACCCTGGCTGGCAGTTTCGCGCTGCCCTTTGTCGGGCGGCAGATTGACCGGTATGGCAGCCGGGCGATCACTGCGGTGGTGGCCCTGCTGCTGGGAGTGAGCTGTTTCTATATGGGACTGGTGATGAACGCGGTGATGCTGGCGACGGGATTTGTAGCCCTGCGGATGCTCGGGCAGGGCAGCCTGGTCCTGGTGAGCAATAACGCCATCAACCAGTGGTGGGTGAAACGCCGGGGCACTATGATCGGAATTTCGGGGATCTTCATGGCTCTGCTGGGTCTGGGTGGATTTCCCATCCTGATCAACTTCTTGCTGCCGGACTACGGATGGCGCTGGACCTTTGTCATCCTTGGAGTGATAGTGATGGCAGTGATGGTACCGCTGGCCGTGATTTTTCTGCGCAACCGGCCGGAAGATTTCGGCCTGGAGCCGGATGGCGGGAATGTTGCCGAGCGGACGGCTTCGTTACTGGGCACACCTGATATTGGCGTGGCAGGGGAGGAGAACTGGCCCCTCCACGAGGCCATCCGTACTTCGGCGTTCTGGATCCTGGTGTCCGGCATATCGCTGGTTGCCATGATGCATACCGGACTCTTCTTCCACATGGTCAGCATCTTCAGAGATAACGGGCTGGACGCTGCCGTGGCGGCGCAGGTGTATGTACCCATCGCTCTCGCCACCGCCCTGATGAATCTGAGCAGCGGAATCCTGGTAGATCGGTTCCCGCTGAAATTCCTGCTCAGCGGTATGCTGGTTTTTCAGGCGATTGTCCTCTTCATGGCGCACTTTCTGGACACGGCATTCCTGGCCATTCTCTACGGGATTCTGCTTGGAGCCACCGGCGGGCTCATGCGCACTGTGAACAATGTGGGGTGGGCCCGGTACTTCGGACGGCTCCATCTGGGGTCTATTACCGGTGTTACCTCCACCATATTGATTGCCGGATCGGCGCTCGGTCCCATGCCATTGGGTATTGCCAGAGATGTGTTGGGCAGTTACCACCACACCCTGACCCTGTTTGCCCTGTTTCCGTTACTCCTGGCCGTGGCCAGCCTGTTTATCCGACCACCTCGTCGGAACCTGAAGGGAAGTGAGCACCAGCGCCAGAGTCCCTTTCGGAAGCTGGTGGTGGGTGTGCGGCAGTTCCTTTCATTTTGAGCCAGGATCTAACCAGGGGGCCGGGTGTCCGGGTAATCCTCACGATCGGTCCTGGTTCACGTGTGTCGGGTCATGATGGCGAGGAGCGGTATTTAAGAGCTGCAGCGACTTTCCATGCTATGATCGCTCATTCATTCCGCCGGAGGGAATTCCGTCCCTCGGGCCACTTTCGCGATTACTCCGGGTTTACCCCTTTCGGGCAAGGATGGCGGCGGAGGTCAGGGGTAGAGCAGCCTGGTCCGCGCCGCGGCAGGTTTGAGACTCGGCCCAGTGCTTATCGATCATCCGGATCTCTCTATTCTGAAATCCGGTATTCCCCAGCATGTCCTCAATCCCCTCCACTCCGGCGGCACCGGAAATACAGGCTGAACACGCCTCCTCATCCTCCAGCACTTCCCGCGGCAGAGGACCAAGGGCCACAATATCAGTGATGGAGAGCTGTCCGCCGGGTTTCAACACCCTGTATATCTCATTGTACACCTGCTGTTGGGAGTCGGACAGACTTACCACGCAGTTGGAAATCACCAGATCCACGGAGGCCGGATTCACAAGAGCTGCGGACTGCACAGGCTCTGTTGGAATTATACGGAAAATCTTCATAGATTGGGATTGATTACAAATCACATTCATTTCAGCATTCCGGACAAAGAGGGATTTTGGCTAATACCGTTACTTGGGAATAACCTGAGATTTCTTCTTATTTGCAGGAGGTTTGCATGCAATACATACTCGCACTGGATCAGGGCACAACCAGCTCCCGGGCGATTATTTTTGACCAGACCGGCAAGATGAAGTCCGTTGCGCAAAAAGAATTCGAACAAATTTTCCCCAGACCCGGCTGGGTGGAGCACGATCCGAACGAAATCTGGTCATCCCAGAGCAGCGTGGTGGCGGAAGCGATTACCCGCGCAGGATTAACATTCGCGGACATTGCAGGCATCGGCATCACAAACCAGCGGGAAACCACTATTCTCTGGGATCGGACAACCGGGCGGCCCATTTATAACGCCCTCGTCTGGCAGGATCGCCGCACGGCGGGTATCTGCGATCGGCTGCGGGAGGCGGGCCACGAGGAATTGATTCAGCAGAAGACCGGTCTGGTGATTGACTCCTATTTTTGCGGGACCAAAATTCAGTGGCTCCTGGAAAACGTCGAGGGCGCCAGAGCGAAAGCTGAGGCGGGTGACCTGGCTTTCGGTACCGTCGACAGCTGGCTGGTGTGGAAACTGACGAATGGCAAGCAGCATCTCACTGACGTCTCCAATGCCTCCCGGACGTTACTGTATAATATCCACACCGGAACGTGGGATGAGGGGTTATTGGATCTATTCGGAATTCCCAGGGAGATCCTGCCGGAGGTGGTGCCGTCCAGCCAGGTGTATGACATTGTTGCTGAAGATGTATTCTCCAGGTCTATTCCGATTGGTGGCATTGCGGGGGATCAGCAGTCGGCGTTGTTCGGGCAGCTATGCACCAAACGCGGCATGGTAAAATCATCGTATGGGACAGGCAGTTTTATATTGATGAACACGGGGACCGAAGCGGTCCCGTCCGAGAACAATCTGGTCACCACGGTGGCCTGGAAAATCGGGGATCGCACCGAGTATGCACTGGAGGGCAGTATCTTCATCGCCGGGGCCGTGGTGCAGTGGTTGCGGGACGGACTGAAGCTCATCGACTCTTCCTCGGAGATCGAAAATCTGGCTGTGAGTGTGGAGGATAACGGCGGCGTGTACCTGGTCCCGGCGTTTGTGGGTCTCGGCGCTCCACACTGGGATCAGTACGCCCGGGGCACTATCGCCGGGATTACCCGGGGAACCACAGATGGTCATATCGCCCGGGCGGCACTGGAGAGCATAGCCTACCAGGTGGCGGATGTGCTGGAGGCGATGAAAGCCGATTCCGGGCTGGATGTGCCGGAGCTGCGGGTGGACGGGGGTGCCTCTGTCAACGATCTGCTGATGCAGTTCCAGGCGGATATCCTGGAAGTCCCGGTGGTCCGGCCGGAGGTGTTCGAAACCACCGCCCTGGGTGCCGCGTTTCTGGCCGGCCTTGCCGTCGGATACTGGGAGAACGAGGAAGACATTGCAGATCATTGGACGGTCGATAAGCGGTTCGAACCGGCCATGGAAACGAAGACAATTCAGCGTCTGAGAAAAGGGTGGAGAAAGGCGCTGGAACGGGCGAAGCACTGGGAGGAACCGGAAGATCAGTAGGCAGTTGGCGGTTGGCAGCCCCGATAGGTTAAGAAGACAGGAGTTCAATAAGACAAAATTCCAATACTCAATACTCAAAATCCCTGCCCGCTCCCCCACAGATACGGCAAGCAACCGCGAGGGGGAATGAATACGAGCGGGAAAGAAAACCAGAACTCAAGGACACAAGAATTCAAACAGCCTTGCCACTCCTCCGGGGTTGGCATCCGACTGCGGCGGAGGTAGATTACAGTAGGCAGTAGGCGGTTGGCAGTTGGCAGACGGAGACGCTGAGGCGACAAGGTGCAGGTCAGAATATTGCAGGTATCGGTCTGCTATCATCCTGATAGTAATTCTGCAAAAGTTGTACTGATTCTCGTGTTCGAAACTTTGTTCTTCTCTTTAAAATCTTTGCGTTCTTCGCGGACTTAGCGGCTTTTGTCTCATGAGGAACTGTCAGAGGTGTTGATTCGATGGATATACAATTTAGAATTAGGAACAGGGACTATCTATGAAACGAGATGAAATGTTGCGACGGATTCGGCACAATCCGGACGACTGGGATTTTATTGTGATTGGCGGCGGTGCCACTGGTCTGGGCGTGGCGATTGAGGCGGCCTCCCGGGGATATAAGACGGTGCTTCTGGAACAGAGTGATTTTTCCAAGGGCACCTCCAGCCGCAGCACGAAATTGGTGCACGGCGGAGTGCGATATCTCCAGCAGGGAAACGTCTCATTGGTTCTGGAGGCACTGAAGGAACGAGGCCTGCTGCACCAGAATGCACCTCATTTGGTTCATAACCAGCGGTTTGTAGTGCCGAACTACGACTGGTGGGAAGGTCCGTTCTATGGCGTTGGCCTGAAACTGTACGATCTCCTGGCGGGCAAACGGGGATTCGGTTCGTCCGAATGGCTGTCCAGAGAAGAAACTCTGGAGCGCATTCCGACCGTGGAGACGGAAGGCCTCCGGGGCGGGATCATCTATCACGACGGGCAGTTTGACGATTCCCGGCTGGCCATCAACATGGCCCAGACGGCCGCCGACCAGGGCGGGACGATGTTGAATTACATGCAGGTCATCAATTTGTTGAAATCTGGTGGAATGGTGAGTGGCGTGCTGGCCAGAGATATGGAAACTGGTGAGGAGCATGAATTGTCTGCGAAAGTGGTGATTAATGCGACCGGTCCGTTTACCGACGGCATCTGCGAAATGGACGATGCAGGCGCTCCGAAGATGATCAAACCCAGTCAGGGAGTGCATATTGTTCTGGATCGATCCTTTTTGCCCGGGGACAGTGCAATAATGGTCCCTCACACCGCAGACGGGCGGGTGTTGTTCGCGATTCCGTGGCATAACCGGGCGGTGGTGGGGACGACAGATACCCCCATTGATTCGGTCTCTTTAGAGCCGAGACCTCTGAAGAATGAACTCGAATTCCTGATCGAACACGCCGCAAAATATCTGACCAAGGATCCCACCGAACAGGATGTCCTCAGCGCATTCGCCGGAATCCGGCCGCTGGTGAGCCCGGAGGGGGAGGATGATACCGCCTCTATTTCCAGGGATCACACCATCCATATTTCCCGATCCGGACTGGTGACCATTGCCGGAGGGAAATGGACCACCTACCGGAAAATGGCGGAAGATACCATCGATCAGGCGGCGACCCTGGCCGCGCTGCCGGATGAGCCCAGCGTTACCGACACTTTGCATATCCACGGCTACCATAACCACGCGGAGCAATTCGATGAGCTGGAAGAGTACGGCGCTGATGCGGTTCACATCCGGGATCTGATCAACGAACATCCGGAGTATGATGAGCCCATCCATCCCGAGATGTCCTTCAGAGCAGCGGAAGTCATCTGGGCGGCGCGGCAGGAAATGGCCCGCACTGTGGAAGACTTTCTGTCCAGGCGGACCCGAACCCTTCTGCTGGATGCCAGAAAAAGCATGGAAGCGGCTCCGAAAGTGGCGGATCTCATGGCCGAGGAGTTGGGAAGAGACGCAGACTGGCGGGATCAGCAGGTGGAGGAGTATAC
>CAYPST010000145.1:0-8594 GCA_964413425.1 uncultured bacterium | reverse complement strand
GCTCAACTCAACTCTCACAATTAGATCCACACATGAGAGATAGATTGCACTCTGGAAAAACTAACAATCGAGAGAGCTCAGAACTGAGCAGGTGTTCATTCCTCAACCTGGTGGAAGAGAGCCAGGAACTCGCTTCCCTGCGGCAAGAGTATGCCCAAAAATCGCCGGACGAGCGCAGAAGGGCTGCCGCATGGCACTACGATTCTGCCATCGCCTCGGAACTGGTTGATCAGGCGCTGGCACGAGCAGGTGAGAAACCGTCTGAGTTGTCCGACTGGCCGGCCGGTATCATTGCATTGACGATTGATCCTTGTTACGCCCCGGCCTTGCTTACGGTGGCATCGATCGAGTGTCATTTTGGGCGCATCGAAGAAGCGATGACTCTTTTCATGGCACTCACAAGTTCACCCAAAGACGAAGATGATTTACCAGAGATTATTGATCAGGCGGGTGACTTCTTGACTGTCCATGGTGAGTACGAAAATGCGCTGGAGCTGTATCTGGCGGCTGAAAACCTGGACCCGGAAGAATCAATCTATCTGCTTGGTTCCGGATATTGCCTGGGGAAACTTGGTCGATTCCGTGAAGCTGTGGAAAAACACAGACAAGTTATCGCAAGGGACCCCGAAAACTACATATATCTCAATGACCTGGGCTATGCGTTGCTTGAAGCCAGGGAATTTGACGAGGCGGAACAGGTGCTGAAAAGAAGCCAGATGCTTGCTCCGCCCGACTACAGATTACCCTCGGACAACCTGAGAGAACTCTATGAACGGAAACGCAGAGTTGGAGAAGAATGAACAGTGCAAATCAAACGGAAATTGACCTCACGGTGTGTCACCCTGGATAAAAGGGAAAGATCGCTTATCCCCCACCCTCACCCGGCAGGTATGGGATCAGGCCGCGCCGGTAGGCTTCCTCCTGAATTTCCCGGGGCATCCGGCGGGCGTCCACGATAAATCCGTCCACCTGAATCATCCAGGCCATCGGATTCCTGTCCACCCTGGATGGTAACGTCCATTCCGGGTCCATCATCCCGATATCCAACTTCTCCCGGATCGTCTTTGCCTTACCAGAGGCGGTATTCTGGCTGACGTCAAACAGATCACTGAGTTGGGAGGCAGACATGTCCGGCTCCTCGCTTCGGTCAAACAGAAAGTTAACCTGACCGAGGGCATAGACAATGCCAGCGGCCCAGGAACGCACCTGCCCGCGCTGAAGCGGTGAAGGACGCTTCCGGCTCAACGCCGCCGCCATCTTCCTGGCAAGTTCGGCGTACTCCTCGGTCAGGGATTCATTGCAGACCGTATTAGTTTGGGATACGATGGAGTCGTACTTCTCCCGCATCTTCTTTGGGACTCTGTAACTCTCTTGGGCAGTCATTGATCGTATTACCCTCCTTCTCAATGATTGCTCTGGTCATATAGGATAAAAAAGGTCTCTTCCGCTCTCTCACGTTCCTGGTCCAGATCGTAGGGTTCTTCGGACTCCTTCAACTGGGTAACCCAGGTCTCCCAGAAAAGTGAAAAGGCATACGTTTTCAATGTCTCCTCAATGCTCTCTTCCTGTTCGCCAATGTGGGTCTGGGTTGCGAGGATAATCCGCCGGACAAGCGGGATATGTACAGAGTTATCTCTGTTCTTGTCCACGAAATCTTCATGGACTGCTTTTATAATACGTTTGGCAAGGTCGAAAGATGTTGGCATAGATTCTCCAGGCATCCTGTGATTCTCCTATTCTAAAATAACACAACTTTTCCAAGAAAACAGGATTTTTTCATTGGAATATCTGATACATTTTTCGCAGGTTGTGTTCACACAAATAAACAGATTAATAAGGACAGGAAACAAGGTATTCGAGGAGTTATTCGCGGCCACATCTATCAGGGCATGGAAAAAATGTAACTGCATGGGTATGGGATGGTCACCGAGCACTGTGGCGGCCTCCACGAGTCGGTTTGTCACCTGATGCTTTCCCTCCGCATTGATCACCTTCGTCCACCGTTCCACTTCCGCTTTTACCTTGCCGGGCCATGGCGCGCCGCATCACCTGGGGCAGTTCCGCTTTCGCGGTTTTTACAGCAGATAATTTTCGGATAAATTAGTCTTAAAATAGTTGTTTTTTCGTCCCAGAAGATGTATAACGAGGGTCTACTGAAAAAGTCATAACATATTGATATACTCAAATTTAATTATTCTGTCAGTTCCAATGATAAATGCGGCAGGAACCGGAAGGATGTGGTGATTTTGCCCAGATGCCATCTCCAGGGTGCTTGTATTTGAATTATTTCCTGTGTACGCTAAACCAAATGCTGTGGGCGCAACCGCTGCACTATCCGATAACATGGTATAGGTTAACTGGTGTCTTTGCAGGCTTTCACGGAGTTTCTCCGGGCGATACATACTAATGGCAAGAATTTGATACCCCATTTCCCGACGGTCGTCCTGAATGGTGCGCAATTCCGCCAGGTGGAGATTGCAAAACGGGCACCAACCGCCCGGTAGAAAATGAGGAGGGTCGGTTGCCGGGCGATTGCAGTCGCGAGATCAAATGCCTTTCCGTCCACCGTGGTGAGCTGCACATCCGGAACAGATTGCCCAATCAGCAGCAGGCAAATCTCCTCAAACGGACTCTGCCGACCGGCTTCCGGACTGTGGTTGATTACCGTATACTGCATTGCTTCCCAGGAACAAGGCCACCACTCCACTATTTCGGCGGAACCTGTTTAAATGAGGATTCTCTATCAATCCAGGTAACTTGTCATTTCCTCAGGAGTATACTGTAATCTGTGCTTGTTGTTACCTTCCTACACTCTATATATGCTGAAATATTGGCGATTTATCGATACAGTTTGCTGATATGTCGATAACTTCGATATATTTTTGGAATTTTTACCCGGTTCAATTTTTACTCAATAATCCGCAGGAGACCTGTTCGAGTCGAGATGGGTGTACCACTCAAAAGCATAGATCTCGCAGGTTTTTTCTCCTTTTTCGCTGTTTATTCATTACATTAGCCCCCGTCAGGCTTAGATAATAGTATTGGAGAGGAAAGGGTCCTCCAATGAGTACATCCAAATGCCGGGAGAATGAAACACAGATAGACCCTGCCGCCTGGGTAGACCAATATGGAGACTACCTCTATCGATATGCAGTACCTCGTGTCGCCAATGCGGAGGATGCCGAGGATCTGGTCCAGGAAACGTTCCTCAGTGCATTGGAAGCAGTCTCCGAATTCCGCGGGTATTCGTCAGTGCGGACCTGGCTGTTTAGTATCCTTCGGCGCAAGATCATCGACTATTATCGAAAAAAAGGCCACAGAGATGATCATGAAGTCGACGGAGAGTACCATGAATCCTCTGATTTTTATGCAGAAGGTGCCATGAAGGGACGGTGGAAACCGGAGGCAGCCCCGCGGGATTGGCGGCGTGATCCCGAGTCCCGGACTGAAACTGAAGGCTTTATGCACGCGTTACGTCGATGCATCAATCAATTATCTTCCGGATTAGCGGCGGCGTTCACCCTGCGGGAACTCGAAGAAATGGACACCGACACGATCTGTAAGGAACTGGATATTACTTCGTCTAACTTATGGGTCAGGTTACATCGGGCGAGGACACAAATTCGCCAATGCCTGGAAACGAACTGGATTCACCCCGGAAACACATAACCAACTGGGCAGACTGATGAAATCAGCAATAATGATGAACGTTATCAAACCTGTCATCGACAAACTGACGCCAAGTTGCGAGATCATATCCAAACAGATTTCCCGGTCCATGGATGAACCATTAACCATGCGGGAACGAGTACAGGTCAAACTGCATCTCATGGCCTGTAAATTATGTGTCCGGTATCGGGATCAACTGCTTGCCATCCGTAAAAAGATCCGGGACCATGTCGATGAGTGGGAGGAGAATTCGGATGCTTCAGAAGTGCACCTCTCAGATGAGAAAAAAACACGAATGAAAAGACTGCTTTCCGATGAATCTTCGAAATCCTAGAGAAATATTATTACTACGCCGCGATGTGTGAACGGATGCAGGAATCCCGGCGCAGTCCCATAACTTGCGGGTGATTGTTCAACTGATCAGGATTTATTAACCGGAACACTTACTGCAATTTAACCCGATGTAACGAAAGGTGGCGCAGTTGGCAGCAGGGCGTGACCATTCAATGAGCGAAGATCACAAAGCATCCTGTATTATCAAGGTTCCGATATTTAATCATCTTTCAAAACAGGAGATGTCGGTGATAGCCCGCCTGGCTTCCAGCAAGAGTTATAAGAAGGGAGAAATGATTTTCCTTACGGGACAAGCTTCACAGATCCTTTATATTGTTCACCGGGGCGCGATGAAACAGGTTCGGGTGGCTCCTTCCGGACGGGAACAGATTGTACGAACCCTTGAGTCCGGCGATTTTATTGGAGAGTTGGCGCTTTTCAGCAGCAAAGAAAACGAAGGGTACCTCGAGGCGCTGGAGCCTGCTGTCCAAAATTTCTCTTGACACTGATGGTACCTTACGCTACTTTCCTAGTAATCAGAGAAATAACTTCGATTATGACTGCATACAAACCACTCATCTCGTTAGAAGGCATTTCCATCGTATTATTCAGTCACTGTCGCTGTATCGGGCGGGTGCATACATAACCCGCTCGAGTCCGTTTTACCGTAGTTAATCTTACAATTTTGGTGATCTGATTTATCCGGCATTTCCCTGCACGGGGGAGTAGAGTGGAAGTTGCAGCTCCGGGTATGAAAAGGATCATCAGGTATAGCTTTTCTACCAAAACCATCGAATACGACAGGAGAATACATGATGGCTTTAGATACATTCGTACAGACATTTCGGGATAAACACCGGCAGGTCCGGGATACGTTGCTGGAACTGATTGACGCCTTTCAGGATCGGGATCGGGAACGAATTGGCGAGTTATTAAACAAAACTGCGGAATATACCGGCCCGCACTTCCGTTACGAGGAGGAAGCACTCTATCCGGGACTGGTGGACATCTATGGCAAGGAATATATCGAATCGCTCCTCGAAGATCATGACGGCGCTATCGCAAGCGCTCAACGGCTGGTGGAACTGGCCGGGCAATCGGAACTCACAGATTCGAACGTGCAGGAGGCTATTGGGTTGATCCGCGGGCTCTTGCCGCACGTGAGCGACTGCGAGGGGTTGTCCATCATGGTGGAACGGCTCCCCGAAGAGGAGGTCGAGACCGTGCTGGAAGCGCGGGATCGAGCGCGCCAGGCGAACCTGAACCTGCTGGAATGGGCGGAGTCGGTGCGGGAGCGTCGCAGGCTTTCTGCCTGAGAACACTTCATCCGGGGCGTCCTGGTCTCAGGATGCCCTGGATGGGGGTGTAGTGGTTGAGTTTGTCTGGCGGGTTCCATCGGCAAAATTAACGTTGTAAGAAATTCCGGAGAACCACCGCGTTGTTATGGGCCGCGTCTTTTGCCGCAAAGAGCAGTGTCACCGTTCCGTGCTGCTCCTCCAGATGACGGATCCGTCCGACAGCTTCGCGTTGATTTCTCAGTTCCACCATATATTTCTTTCGGAATTCCTGCCATTTATCGGGATCATGCGCAAACCATTTCCGCAATTCATTGCTCGGAGCCACCTCTTTCAGCCAGCAATCGATATCGGCTGCTTCCTTTGATACCCCTCTTGGCCACACACAGCCTGTCCACCAGAATTCGGTACCCGTCTGACGCTTCCGACGGCTCATAGATGCGTTTAATTCTGATCAATGGCTGCCCCTATATCGCTCGTTATTCTCCGAAAAATCCTCTCCGCTTCCCGTGCATCATAATCACTCTGGTGACGCTTTTGCACCTAAACATTGGAGAGCACATAATGCCTGTTCGGTTCGAGGTGATACCTGGCGAGACACTGGTATGCACATTTTAGGGGACACCCGTCGATTGCCAGGATCGTTCTCCCTCGCTCTCGCGCAGTTTCTGCCAATCTGACCAGCGGAGTTACATCTCCGCCGATTTCCGCTATGCACGACATTTCGGTGATACCTTCTCTGTCCAGCCGGACCGCCAGATCATTGGCCATCTGGGCGACACTGGAACAGCCGGAACTAACGGAAGTTCCGAGGAAGACCCGGGCATCAAAGCAGCCCGCTTAGCTGAAGAAAATTCATAAAGACCGTTTTTCCTGTCTGCCGGTATTCGGGGCGGACATCCTCGTAATCCGCCTGTAATGCCTCATGATCCAGCTGCTGCACGTCCGGATCATGGAGCATCCAGTCCCGAAACATGTCGAACGTCAATTCGAGGTGTCCCTGAATGCCGTACGCCCTCGCGCCGACTTTCACCACTTGGTTCCGGCAGTATTTACCGGTACCCAGCAGCTGCATCCCATCGGTTAATTTGACGGTTTCCCCGTGGAGGTGAAATACCCTGAATGGCGATGTCACCCCCGTAAATAATCTGTCGGATTTTCCCGCCGTGGTCAGATTCACTTCATGGTATTCCCCAAACGGGTCCCGCCATCCCACTTCCTTTACAGTATGAGGGCGGACTTCTCCGCCACGGGCTTTTATCATGAGTTGCATTCCCAGACAGACACCCAGATAGGGGATTCCGGCTTCAGTTGCTTCCTGAATTCTCTGCAATGCCTGCCGGATTTTTGAGGTCGCATCGTTCGCAGAGGCCGGACCGCCAAACACAACGAGAGCGGAATATAATTTTGGGTCCGGGAAATATTCCCCCTGATGTAAATCCACGATCTCATACTTAATTTCATAGCGATCCAGTATTTCTTTCAATAATCCAGGGCCTTCTCTTGAGATATGTTTGACGATCACTATTTTTTGGGTGTTCATTTTTTATTAAAGACTCTCCTTGTTCCCGTCGAGTTGATCCCGGCACAAAGAATTCAATATTGAGGAAACCATTTCGTTTACCTCGAAGCTCGCCAACGCATCACTCCATGGGCAAATAGTGTACTCTTCAGTAGCGTTGTGAACATCAAGGAGTCTCTCGAATTCTGCATCCGGGCCGCATGCCTTCCCAGGGTCGTTCGTAAAACGCTTCCTGGTGGCGTTGAGGTGTGCTTTGATCCGGGTGTGCTGTTGTTTCAGTATGGGTGTAGCGTCTGCGGAACCGGGGAATTTGGTTTCATAGATTGGAAATATGACTCTTTCTTCTATCCAGATATGGATTAATGGATGTCCTGCGAATTTGCAAAGTATACGGAACGACTTTTTGCCATTTTGATTTCTCGGTCTCTTCCAGTCCTGAAACATCGTGGAAAGCATACGATGATGACCGGTCATGTAGTTATTGATATTTTCCCGTCGTGAAGTTATCATAAATATTTTTAATCGAAGTATTTCCTCTGATTTTCTATTAACGTATACCGTTCAGGAGTGAATTTCAACCGATAATGAATTAAAACGGAACCCGGACAATGTATATTCTGCCGGAACTGTTTGGTCAATTCTTACGTCCAATTCATCCTATTCGTTTCAGGGCGTCCTTCCCGGTTCCCCCGGAATGCCTTCCGCATAAGCGTTAAGACTAACAGGTGCAGAAAAAAGAATGCGGTTGAGAATGGGAGCGAGCGATTCAGGTTTATGAATCCCGACTGGGAATTCTTAAAGGATGGTCAGGTTTCGAATGGTGTCGAGACAATTTCTTTGCGGAATAATTCCGTCAATGGGCGAGTCTATTATTAGGCTACACATCGCGGACAAGGTGATAATTTGGTGTTTAAGCGCAGTTGACCACCGCATCGGTTCTGTTATCCGTCTGGCGTTTGGCGAGGATGTTCCTCAGGTGAAATCGCACCGTGGGTTCGCTCTCTCTATTCATAATCAGATGGATATATCCGGTATGACGGCACAAATCAATTCTCTTCCGCCATCCGGAAAACGACTTAGCCTGTGGTATTCACATTATTCCGGATTGTGATGTAAGGATTCGGCATCTCGTTCGTCTAACAGAGTGAAGACAAAATGAGAACGACTCATCCAAACAAAAAGGAGTCATATTATGAAACTCTTACATCGTGCGTTCACGGGAATAGCAGCGCTCATGTTAGGTGTTATTCTCAGTACGGGGACGACCGTGCAGGCTCAGCCTGCTGACCCGGTCACAGTCCAGTCAGGCGAGGATTTCGATCAGACCGTGGAGACGTTGCGGCAGCTGGTTTCGAAAAATGACATGATGGTGATGTCTGAAATCAACCAGGGGAAAATCCTTTCCATGACCGGACTGCAATTGAATGCGACTTCACTCTTTGTCGGAAATCCGAACATCGGAAACAAACTCTTTTCCGCTGACAGAGGTGTCGGGGTTGCCGTTCCCGTCCGCGTCAACATCTACGAGGCCACAGATGGGAATACCTACATTAATTACGTGAAGCCGTCACAGCAATTGGCGTCGTTCAATAATGAACAGATTAGCAAAATTGGTCAAATGTTAGATGAGAATCTGGCCAAGTTGACCTCGATGCTTGCACAATAAGAGAGGTAATGATGCTGGCACGATTACATAATTGTGCCAGCATCAATTTTGTCCGAACAGAAAGTCTTTTCGAAATTAAAGGATTAAAAATATTGAAAAATTCACTTGA
>CAYPST010000144.1:0-8841 GCA_964413425.1 uncultured bacterium | reverse complement strand
GTAGTCAAATGAGCGTAATCTGGAGTAATCCAGGTTACGAAGCCTCAAGCGACAAAGGTGAGAGCTGTAGCGCAAGCGAATCTGCTTCGGCCTCGTTACGCGAGTGGGAGTGGTCACCCATCCAGAGTAGGCGAAACCTATTACCAGTGGTGAAGGAACAGGCGCATGCCCCCATTGGGCTCCCCGGGGTGGTTGAGGACGGCGCTCACCGAAAGATTGGTCAGGAACCTGGGAGACCCTGCACGGTGCGGAAGACACCGCAACGCGAGGCGGGAAACCATAACCGCAGAGGCGACCGTGCATGGGCGTCGGAGAAGCCCATAGTAGTGATGAAGTCCCGTAATGGGGATGGAGCGAAGGGGATTTGCTGTGCATGTGCAACAGTCGAAAGAGGAGGAGACCCGCTTGTGCCGAAAGGTCGGCACCACTACGGAAACCTGGGAAGCGGAATCCATTACCCTGGAGCAGGGAAAACGTATTCGGCTCCCGGAGACACTCTCTGACGTGAGACTGACGCTGTATCGACAAGCCAAGCGGGAACCGAAATTTCGGTTCTATGCTCTGTATGACGGGTCTGATATACCTGGAAGAGGTCAGGCATATGGAGATTCGCGAATGCTTGAGACGAAAGTTCACAGGAGAGCCGGATGCGGGAAATCCGCACGTCCGGTTCGACGAGGGGAAAGGCAGATGGAGTGTATGGTATGCAGCTAGTGAGCCACAACGGGGAAACCCTGCAACTGAGGTAGGCTGAAACCTAATCATTATATCTCCTTTCCTACTCTACCGGCCTTTGCGGGCTGTGAGCGGTGAATTGCTCCAGGGGCACCTTTGGGAGATCTAAGCGCTAACAGCCCTGCAAGGGCTGTCAGCGCGGTGCGTTCTTTATGCGGGGATCTTCGATGTACGCTTTGGCTCCCTCCACCACCCTCCCCTGGCCCCCCATCGCTCCCCGGGCGCCCTGGCGCGTCTTCACTCCACGGGAATAATCCGCAGGATCTTATCATCCCCGGAGCGGGGACTTCCCCGGCCGTCCCGATTACTGGTGAGCACGTGGAGGCCGCCATCCGGTCCCACCACGGCGTCCCGGAGTCGTCCATAGATGCTGTTGCGCCGGGATTCGGCGAACCACCGTTCGATGCCGGTCACCTGGTAGCCGTCGTTCGTCCGTTCCAGTGAAATCCGGACGAGGGCCTCACTGCCCAGAGTTGCCAGGAAAAGATCTCCCTGGTAGAAGGTCATGCCGGCCGGCGGTGTGGTCTCCTCCCACATCACCAGAGGATCCACATAGGGTGAAATGTCGCCGGCGCCCACCACCCGGGGCCAGCCGTAGTTTCCACCTTTCCGGATAACGTTCACTTCATCCCGGGCCCGCAATCCGAATTCGCCGGAGGGACCATGTTCCGATGCAAACAGGTCACCGGTCTCCGGATGCCACGCCAGTCCCTGGGGATTCCGGTGTCCGAGGGTGTAGATGGGTGAGTCCGGGAACGGATTCCCCTGGGGAATATCCCCGTCCGGGGTTACCCGCAGAATCTTGCCGCCCAGGCTGTTCTTATTCTGGGCCAGTTCCCGTTGAAAGGTTTCACCTGCACAAATGTAGAGCAGGTCATCCGGACCGAACGCAATACGTCCGCCGTTGTGGTTCCGGGCTCCCGGCATCCCGTCCAGAATAACGCGATCAAATTCGCCGGTTGTTCCCTGGTGCCGGAGGCGGATCACCCGGTTCAGCCGCCCCTCGGGGGAATCGTATGTATGCATCACATAAACATACGGCTGGTCAGGAAAGTCCGGATGCAGTGCCAGCCCCATCAGCCCGGCCTCGCCTCCCCGCTGATGTGCCACCTCAATTTCCGCGTAGGGATCCTCCATCAGGGTCCCGTCTCGTATGAGACGGATGGCGCCCGGCCGCTCGCTGACCAGGGCATCGTCGTCGGGCAGAAAGACCAAGGACCAGGGAATGGTGAGGTTCTGCTGCCAGACCTCCACCGAATAGCCGGAAGGATCAGGGGCATATACATCTTCTACCTGTTGAGGCTCATCCCCGATGACGACGTCCCCTGTCTGGGAGAGCAGATCTCCGTTGTTGCAGGAGAGCATGAGCACCATTACAACAAGTAACATAAAACGAATTGATCTATGCATTGATGAAATCCTTTCCGGTTCACGTAAATATTCCTGATACATTCAAGAGCGATGACAGCATTGTGACAGTAAGCGCTTCTACAGAATAACGCAGAGAGCGCGTCGAAGAGATCCCTCCGGGGATCCCGGTGGCGAATCATGTTTCCCAACGGGATCCCTTCTATGGGAGAATTCGGGGTGCCGAATTACCCACCCCCCAACCCTATAGGGGTTGAATGGCTCCGCATATTTCCTCGCGCTTCATTCCTTAAACCCGTGTATCATTCAACCCGTTCCGGGTTGGCGTTTTGTGACCGTCGTATTCCCCCGGTTGCACCGGGGGCTATTCATGTTGAAGCCCTGCGGGCTTCCGGTGCTGGACGGTGAGTGAGGAGCAGCACAATCTGACCATGATGTCTCCACTGGTCTCTCACTGTATCTCAGACGGAATCCCGAAGGGATTGAATGTGAATAGCCCCGAATGTCCCAATGGGATCCCTCCGGGAGAATTCGGGGTCTAGCGACATCCCATCATCTCAACCCCAACGGGGTTGAATGGCTTTGCATGCCCCCTCGCGCTTCATTCCGAACCTGCGTGCATCATTCAACCCGTTCCGGGTTGAGGTGTTGGGGGGGTATCGGGTTCCACCGGTTTCACCGGTGGCTATTTACATTGAAGCCCTGCGGGCTTCCGGTGCTGGCGATAGACTACCGCTCAAACCCCAACGGGAATGCCCCAGCGGAATCCCTGCGGAGTACTTTAGGGTAATGAAAATATAAAACCATAACAACCCCCAACAGGGTTGAGTCTCACAGCAGATATTTCTCATCGAATTCAATCCCATGTTCGGTGAGCAGATTCATATACTCCTCGCGAAAGGTTATCCGTTTATGGTGGTCTTCCTGGTTTCTCACATACGTGATCAACCTGTCTTTTGCCTCGAAGCCATAGGTGAATGCGCCGTATCCGTTCTGCCATCCTCCAAACCGGGGGAACAAGCCCTGCTCCTTGATGTACTCCGAACTCGCCAGTTTCATATCTTTCACCAGAGAGGCCAGCGAGACGGAAGGATGCAGATGCGTTGCCAGATGGAGATGATCGTCAACCCCGTTAATACGGTAGAGGTGACATTGTTTGTTCTTGAGAATACCCCAGATGTATGTGAACAATTCCGGGCGGTTGGGCTGTATGAGGGTCGGTTCCTGGTTTTTTGTGCCGAACACGATGTGGTAAATGATTTGGGTATATGTACTCATATGTGCTGCTTTCTCTGTTCAACCCGTTCCGGGTTGAGGTGTTGGGGGTACCGGGTTCCCCCGGTTTCACCGGGGGCTATTCACGTTGAAGCCCTGCGGGCTTCGGGGGCTGGCCGCTCGGTGAAGAGCAGCACAATCTGACCGTAATATCCTCACCGATCTCTTGTCGAAGCTCAGATCGAATCCCGACGGGATTGCCCCAGAAGAGACCGTCTTGCAGGACGCCCTATTACTGCTATTAATTAAGCCTACTTAACCTTCCGCAAGTTTATTTTTTTGAGACCTTCACCACGTCATATTCTATATTTAATGGATCAGGATCACCGAACCGGGCGTTCACCGCATAGAGCGATCTGCCGAATTCGGCTATGGTTGTGGGAACATCAAAATCGGGGCTGGTCAGTGTTCCTGTGATCTCTCCGCTGGTGAAGGTCGGATCCAGCTCGACGACGGCGATCTCGTTCAGGAAGTTCCGGACGACATACAGGGTGCAGCCGTCCAGCAGAATGCCGTCTCCATTGGTAACTGTGTCACCTCCGAGGTCGATTTCCGTGGCATACCCGCTGGCGGGATCAACTTTATAGAGCGTGCCGGTCGTGGAATTGACGATGATGAGATGTTTGCCGTTCGAGGTGGCGTCGATGCCGTTGGTATTAAAACTTCCGGATACAAACGTAAAATCACCGCCCAGCGCGATTTCTTCCGTATCACCCGGGTCCGGCAGATCGCCGCCGGGTCCCAGCGGAACCCGATACAAAAAGGGCCGGAAGGAATCGGTGAAGTACGCCGCCTCCCGGGTCACCACCACATCGTTGACAAAGGATCCGGGAGCGGAATGATCCCCGGGAAGGTATGACTGTTTTTTTCCAGAGATGTCATAGAGGTTTGTTCGCCTGCCTGATCCTCTGAGAGTGGAAGATTCTCCGTGGAGCATCCTGCCAGGAACACCAAGAATGCCCCCAGGAATAATGCACTGAATCTATTCTGTTTATTCATAGGGTACTCTCTCCTCTGTTTGTTTATACAGTAGCCGGATTAATCTGCCCTACTCCCCCGGCAAGTGGTGAGACTTCCCCGGCCTGAGACTGGCATACCGGGTGAACCCACACCAGGTCAATGAGTTCAAAGCACACATCCCCCGCATCTCATGAGTGATTACGGCCAGATACTGCGAATTCTGTGAGTGCGTCTGCACATTGAAAAATTGTAGAGAATCTGGAAATCAATAGCAATATAAATGTGAGTGGTTTTCTCATATTGATACAAAATTACTCTGATATGGAAGAAGAGAGAAAATAGCCGCAGTGTAACAGGCGCAACAACAGAACTGCACTGCCCTGTGAGTTTTCCCCGTATAGGCTATCCATCGCCGAAGGGGTCTTGCATGAATTTCGCGGAAAGTGGGAATTCCCCGGTGAGAAATCACAGCCTTCCGTACTCCGGACGGATCAAGGGCGATGATCGCTGCCATCCAGTGCTTCTGTGCCGGGAAGCTGTGCGAGACCGGTCGTCTGCTTCTTTCCGGCGGCCTGCGTCTACTCTGCATTAGCTATCACAGCGCCGGCTGATATGGTAGAGGACCCGGCCGTAATTAGTTATTTTTCTTCTTTGCCAGATCGGGATGCGTATCAAACCAGAAACTCATCATTTCGATGAAATTTTTTCTATTGTGTATGGCGTATTCCCTGGTCATATTCCGGAGCATCTTCTCGGTGGCCGGTCGCTCCCGGATGAGGGCTTCCCGGTGTTTTTCCAGCCATTCCAGCATCCGTTCCAGCGCTTCTTCCACGTCGACCCGAAGCCGATACTCTTCGTCGGTCTCCCAGTCCTGCTGGGGTTTGCCGTGCAGCCAGGCATTGAGCTCCTGATCATCCATATCAGGTTTCCCGGACATGGTGCCTTCCTTTCCGGTGTCGGTTCTTCCTTCTGTTCGGTTCATATCTGGAACTTGTTTAGAAACCACGAATTCACACCAATTTACACGAATAAAAAATAGACCTCATTTCAAAGTATATGATGAATTGCCATATTACCTTAAGAGTAGACTCAATTATCTTTTTGCTTAATGTTTACTCGAGTGATTTGCGGGTGGACGGTGTATCTCCTTCGTCATCCGGCAAACAGGATTGTGAACAATCCTTTCAGTGAGAAAATTTCGGCCGGATTCACCTGTTCGGTCAGGACACCTTCCAGGGCTTGCCGGAGGCGTGTGCTGCGTTGAGCGCGTTTGGCCAGAATATCGAGATACCAGGGATAATTGATCCACTTTTGTGCCTGAATATATCCCCGATATTTCAATTGTAATTCCCGAAGTCGGGCCGGAAACTGTTGCAGGGCAGCGGTCGAACCTGCAGGTCCCGCCCCGATAACGACCGTATCCCATCGATGCTGCGTCATATGCTTTCCTTTCCGAAACGCACCCTGCTCGTCCTGTGGCACACGCTGAGGCTAACAAAACCATTCAAGCAATGCGAATGTCCTCTGCTTACTCCTCTCTGCAAATCAGCATCACAGTGGTCACTGCCTGATCTTCTACCGTAACAAGTAAAAGTGTAAATATCGTTTGTCAGGTTAATTGATACTAAAAAATCTGAAATTCGGACGTGGTTTTTCATCGCCGGACGGATGAGTGACAGGTAATGAGGGAGTGAAAAGAACCGCTGCGGGTGGGATATTATTTGCCGGCCCAATCCATTAACAAACACATCAGGGCCCACTGGAACCCACTTAACCAGGCGATCACCAGTGCTGTCAGAAAGTAATCCAGCAGCAGATAGGTGTGGAACAGGCGAGGTTGAAACACCGCAACCAGGAGAAAAGCGATCCAGTACCCCAGGCAATACCCGCAGAAGAATAGCTCTCCGGCCCACTCCCGCTTCCGTCGTATCCATTCCCGGAGTGGCTTCATTAGCCGGGTTTCTGATACGGTAAACGAAATGGAAGCGGTAACCAGCGATAAATACAACACCGTTTCCATTTCAGTGACTCAGCACCCGCTACTGCAGTGAGCCACCGGCCGCAACATATATTTTTTTGTCCAATGATTTATATCCATCGCATCTCCCAATGGTTATATGGTTAGTGTTATTGCCATTTCATTCGATGTCGCGTTCTCAACAACAGCCCGATTTAAAATTTCACAGGTATATCCCAATACTGGCAAAGTGTCGCAAGCAACAATCCGGATGTCAGCTATTCTATAAAAGTTCTCCTGGGCCTCCCGGAGAGGCTCCGCTATTCTCCGGGATGAAGTGAATGTACACTATAGATACATTACCGTCGATTCAAATTCAAGCAAAAACAATCGCTATCCTGCAATTCGATTACATTTATGGATCTTAATTGCGAAGACCACTTTGCCTGATGTCAATACAACTCTGGTATATTATACTCGACATCTGTCACTTCCAGGCGGATGTACGAAAAATCGCCGGAGTCCAGCTTCCAGACCCCATCCCCTTTATACGGTATCCGAATTCCGTTGAACTCGCGATATCCCTCAATAGGAGTGGACCACGGCGTTAATTCAAACCGTCCGTCAGCATCACGGTATCTGTCAGCGACCATATTGGTGATTTCGCCCTTCTGATTGAAACAGAAAACCGCGGAACCGCTGACACCTTTATATTCCATGGTGGCCTTTGCTGAAGTATCATCAATGGCTTCCCAGCGAATATACTCGCTCCGTGCGGCAGAAGGGAACCACATCATTTCATTCAGATACCGCACCAACGTCCCCTGATCCAGCTCATCCCCGGTGGCATCCACAACCGGGAATACAGACAGGAGTTTGATCAACATATTTCCCCGGCCCTGCCAGTATTTGTCTCTCCCGGTAATCGAGAAGAACGGCGCCGGTTTCATGGTGGTGTACCAGCTAAATGCCGGGGAATCTGTGGTATAATACTGCTCCGCCTCAAACGGCATCCATCTGCCACCGGGACGCATCCGGAACTCGCCCTGCTGTTTAAGACGCACCGTCAGGATTCGTTCATTTCCGATGACCCGGGAGAACCGCAGCCATCGCTGTACCGGTTCGGGCAATCCCGTCAATTCTCCTTCCGTCACAATATCCGGATTCATTGGCAGGGACTGTTCAAACATTTCGGTGACTTCCCGATGGACTCTGCTGGTCAAGGCCCTCTTCCCGATGAAAGCGGCTATCACTATCAATATGAGGAGAGCAGCCAGGATCTTCATTCCGATAATGAGAATTTTCATGAGGCACCAAAACTCTTTGTATTAGTCAGGGGGATTCCTTGTTGCTGATTTCCATTATGGCAGCTCCCGGATCCGGATATTCCTGAATTCGATGGGAGAGCCCTCCGCTTCGAAGCACAGATAACCGGTTGCCGGTTTGGCGCCGTTCCCGCCGGACACCTCTTCCCCGTTCACCCAGAGCCGCAGTTCGCCGTTGATAGCCCGGACGTAGTAGTGGTTCCACTCCCCGGCACCTTTGCTGAGTTTCTTCCTGGGAAAACTACGGGAACCATTGGGAGAGAGCGGCGGGAACGGATTCAGTTCCGAATTACCGACCGCAAATACATCTCCATTGGTAGTGAACCAGTCTCCCTTCCTCCCCGTCCGTTGTTCAACTTGTTCCCGGTACCCGTGGTCCAGCATCTGCACCTCGATGCCATATTCCGGGAGATTATCCGGTTCCAGATTCTCCAGCGCTTTCATCGGGACCCAGGCAAACACCCCGGAGTTTCCGCCTGATTTCAGATGGCGCCATTCCACCACCAGCTCAAAGTTGGTGAAGGTTTGAGTTGTTCGATTCACCCCGATTGGCTCACCACTGCAGTAAAGAATATCCCCCTTCCAGGACCAGGTGTCCGGTTCGCCGTTCACATCGGTGAAGTCCTGCTCCGTCAGATCTCTCCACCCCGGTTCGGTGCCATCAAGGCACGCGTTCGGCAGGTCCTGCTGGGCTTGCGCAGAATCCGAATGAATCAGAAGGATCAATGAAAGAATAATTCCACACCATCTTAAAAGTTCTACAGAAAACGATTTCCTCATAATTACCTCTTCCCGTTTCATGAGATATTTTCTTCTGCAAACAAAGCGCGGTTACTTCTGCGCTTCGCCGCTCTGCTCTCCACTATTCCTGTAATTAGTATGTAACGAGTCTATTCAGAAAACGCCTCGCCCCGAAGGGATGCTCCGAAGGAGTCTCTTCGAGGCCTTCGGCAAAGAGAACCCTTCGGGGCAAAGAACACATGAATAATTGGCTCCTGGCTCCCAAAAAATATTCATGACTATTAAGTCAACTCAGGAAAACCGTTAAAACGGTTCAATGGAGGGACTGTTTTCCCGGAACCCCCGGGATAAATCCCGGGGTGAAGAAGAAAAATATCTGAGCTTGCACCGTTCCGGGAATTGTACTGAGTAGATTTAATAGTCATAAAAAATATTTGGGGAATATGTTCTCCTGATTAATTCATAAAAATGGCACACGGG